>CALFPI010000596.1 GCA_937919035.1 uncultured Gemmatimonadaceae bacterium | reverse complement strand
CGCATGCTGGCGGCGATGGATCGCCAGCCCGTCGACCGCGTGCCCACCGACATCTGGGCGACGGCGGAAGTCTGGTCCAAGCTGCGCGCCCACTTCGGCGCCGACACCGACATCCGCGCCGAGTTGCACATCGACGGCATCGCCTCTGTGGCGCCACGCTACGTCGGCCCCGAGATGCCGGCGCAACCGGAAGGTGAGTCCATCGACTTCTGGGGCATGCGGCGGCGCCTCACCGCACACGAAGGCGGTGCTTACAACGAGCAGATTCACTGGCCTCTGGCTGCAGCGCGCAGCGTCGATGACCTCGACGCCTACATCTGGCCGCAGACGGACTGGTTCGACTATTCCCACATGCGCGCCGAAGCCGAGGCAGCGCGGCAGCACCAGGCCGTACAGTGTGGCTACATGGCGCCCTTCTACTATCACAACCTGCTGCGTGGCCTCGAACAGTCCCTCGTGGACCCACTCATCGCCCCGGACTTCACCCACGCCCTGCTCGATCGTCTCTGTGGTTTCTTCGAAACACACCACCGGCGCATGTTCGAGACCTGCGGTGACCTCATCGACGTCGCCCAGGTCACCGATGACCTCGGAAGCCAGCACGGCCCGCTGATCAGCATGGAGTTGTACCGGGACTTCTACGCCCGCTGGCACGGGCGCTTTATCGACCTGTGCCACGAATTCGACATCCGTGTCCTGCACCACGACGACGGCAGTTGCCGGCTGTTCCTGCCGCTGCTCATCGACATGGGCATCGACGTGCTCAACCCCATCCAGTGGGTCTGCCCCGGCATGGACATGGTCGAGCTCAAAGCGGAGTTCGGCGATCGGATCGCCTTTCACGGCGGCATGGAGAACCAGCGCATCCTGCCCTTCGGCACGCCCGAGCAGGTGCGCGCCGAGGTCCGTCACTGCATCGACAGCCTGATGAGCGACGGCACCGGTTTCATTCTCGCGCCGTGCCACAACCTGCAGGTGGTGACGCCGGTGGAGAACATCATCGCCATGTATGATGAAGCGGCCAGCTACGGGCAACGCTGACGCGGACAGAGCGAACCGACCGAATCGGGACACGCGTCTGCGCCACCACAGATGCTGTGTTCCAGGGCCTCACGCCCCGATCGGGGCGTGCCAATCCACCGAAGGTGCTCAGCCAGGGACGAGTCCATGACACCACGCGAAGCCTTCCGGGCCCTCATGCGTTACGAACCGGCACATCGATTGCCCGTGCTGGCGCTGGAGCCCTTCGAACAGGCGGCGATCACTCGTTGGCATTCTGAGGGGCTGCCGGAGGGAATACACCCGGTGGACTTTCTCGGGATGTCCCGGTTGGTTCAGGTGCCACTGGCGTGGGGACCGATTCCGGCATTTGAGCCCAGGATCATCTCGGAGGATGCCGAGTACGTCGTTGAAGTGGCCAGCATGGGCGGCACCGTCCGTCGGCGCAAGGACAACCCATCCATGTTCTACGGCCACCTCGATCATCCTGTGGTGAACCGGAAGGACTGGAAGGAGTACAAGCAGCGCTTCCAGTCCTGCACACCTGGGCGGCTGCCACTGGACTGGGCGACGACCGTGGTGCCGCGCCTCAATGCGTCGGCGGATCCTGTCGGCATCTGTCTGTTCCCGTTCTTCTTTCGCCTCGGCTTCTACGCGATGGGAATGGAGCGCTTTCTCACCATGTTCTACGACGACCCCGAACTGATGCACGAAGTGTTCTCCTACTGGAGCCGCTATGTCCTGGAGATGATCGAACCGGTTCTGGATCGCGTGCAGCTCGATTACGTCATGTTCGCCGAGGATCTCGCCGGCAAGAACGGTCCGTTGATTTCACCAGCGATCTACGAGACGTTCTGGCACCCCTACCAGGACCCGATCATCGACATGCTGCGAGCCCACGGTGTGCCGGTGATCTGTCAGTGGAGTGCGGGACAGTTCGACAGCCTGCTGCCAGGCATGCTCGAACACGGCTTCAACTGCACATGGCCATTGGAGGTCATGGCCGGCACCGACGGCCCGACACTGCGGCAACGTTTCGGCCGTCCGCTGTTGCTGGGTGGCAACCTCTCCAAGGAGGCTGTGATTGCCGGGCCCGAGGCCATCGACCGAGCAATCGATCGACTCATGCCGTTGATCCAGGAAGGCGGTTTCCTGCCGGCCCTCGACGACATGGCGTCGCCGGACATGCCCTTCGCACACTATCGATATCTGATCGAGAGGCTGCAGGCGATCAGGCTTTCGTAGCTTTCAGGAACCTTCTGGTTGTGGATCGTGACCCTTTTTGTTGTCGTCTTACCGTGATCTTACCAAGGAAATATGGAGATGGAACGAACGCGGTTGTCGAACAAAGGCCAGGTGGTCATTCCCCATAGAATTCGGGCAGCCCTGGGGTGGAAGGCCGGCGTGGAATTCTCTGTCGAAGAGGCCGATGGCACCGTCATCCTCCGTCCCGTCGGTGACGCCTCGGCGACAACAGTCGATGAGGTATTCGGTTGTGTCGGCTACAAAGGGGAGCGGAAAACCCTGAAGTAGATGGCAGAAGGCATCGCCCACAGGGCGAAGCAGCGAAAATGATCTCGGTCGATACAGACGTCGTCGTGCGTTTTCTTGTCCGGGACGACGAAGCTCAGGCACAACGGGCGCCGAAGACCGTCCTGCTGGAGACGGAGTGGGTACTGCGCTACGCCTACGGTCTGGAACGGGATGCCGTAGCCGACAGGAGCCCGTCAGCGACTGCGGCTGCGCAACACGACAAACCTGGCGTCGCTGTGCAGTACATCACAGCGCCCGAACAGTCGGCGCAGTTTGGCGTGATACGCCAGATGCCGATTGCCGACGATGAGCAGCGTGCCCCCGGGGGCAAGGGCCCGGCGCGCACCGGTGAACATGCGCCACGCCGTGGCATCCCCCATGGCGTTGCTCTGGTGGAACGGCGGATTGCACAGAATCATGTCGGCACTGCCTGTCGCCACCAGGTCCAGACCATCACCGACTGCGAACACCGCTGGGCGCGAGTCGCCGAACACAGACTGCCAGTTGTGCTGTGCAGAGGCGACGGCTCGATAGGACTCATCGATGAAGCTCAGTGTCGCCGCCGGGTTGCGTTGTGCGGCGACAAGGCCCACAACCCCGTTGCCACATCCCAGATCGACGATGTGCTGGACCGTGGCGGCACTGGGGATCTGCGCCAGCAGGTGGGCCGTTCCCGCATCAAGACGTTCGTGCGAGAACAGGCCGGCATGATTGCTCAGCTCCCATTCACTGCCATCGAGCCGATAGGTCGTTGGATGGGGATTGGGCCCGGGGTCCAGGTCCGCCGCAAAGTCGCACAGTACAAGGCGCGCCTTGCGCACCGCTTTGGACGTCGTTGTCGGTCCCAGAATGCTGTCGAACAGACCCAGCGTTGACAGGTGAATCGACTTGGTCATGCCGGCACCGACAATTCGCACCCCCGACCCGACATGTGGCCGGATCCGGTGCAGCTGATCTTCGAGCAGAGCCAGGCTCTTGGGGATCTTCACCAGTACCGTCGTCACCGGCATGGTGGGCGGCTCCAGGCTGTCCAGCAGCTGCGCCGACGCTTCGGCGAGGCCATTGTCGCGCAGATTGGCGCGCGTACTCTCGTGGGCCAGCCACGAATCGGATGACATGCACACAGGACGGCCCGCAGCAGCCAGCGCCACCGTGAGGGCACCAAAGCCGTCATTGATGACCCACACCGCCCCATCGGCACCCGCCTCATCCTGCAGATGCTGCAACAGATAATCGTCAGCCGCATCCCAGGCGCGCAGCAACTCTCCCTCACGGCGGGGAAACCGGCGCAACTGCAAGGGCCCGCCGGGGGCGTCGAAGACCACTTCCGCCGATGCTTCCGCCGATGCTTCCGCCGATGCTTCCGTCATGGCTGCCTCGTGTCGGGCGTAACACCCGCGTCCCAGGCACCGGTTGCCGCCTTGATCACGGACAGGCCGGCAATGACAGCTGTCTCGGTCCGCAGCACACGACTGCCCATACCTGCGAGCTGGTACCCGGCAGCCACCAGTTGCACCCGCTCGGCTGCGGTCCAGCCGCGCTCGGAACCAACAGCCAGCACCAGCGATGCCGCCCCTGGGACAGCGACCTGATGCAGGGGTGTGATGCCTTCATAGTTGTCCAGCGCAATGCGCATCTCACCCCCGGCTTCGATGATGGCTTCGGCAAGTTCCCTGCCCGCAATCACGGTGGGTATACGCGTGGCAAAGGCCTGCTCGACCCCCGAGCGTACATGTCGCTCGTACTCCCCCGTGGACCACAGGCTGCTGTCCGCATAGGTCGGCTCACTGCGTTCGGTGCGCACGAAGAACATGCGAGCCACACCCAGGGTGGCCGCCTCGCGCAGCACTCGACGGCTGCTCTGCGGCCGACACAGGCCAACGATCAGCGTGATCTCCTCCGGCGCTGGCATATTCTCCTGCCAAGTGAAAGACAGGATCAGTTCGGTCTCGTGCACGGCGACAACCGTCGCTTTGCCGCGCGGTCCATCGACAAGACCGACATCGAGGCTGTCGCCCGGTAGGCGCCGCAGCACTTCAAGGATGTGGCGCGCGCGCGCGTCTTCCAGTGGCAGCGGCTGAGTGACTTCGGGGCCGGTAAACAGCACAATGTTCACGGGCGACTCATACGGGCGACGGGAAATGGGTCGTTTCTTATCATTGGAGTCGGTCGCTCTTCTAAAAAAGCAGGAAAAGATGAAACAGATCTTCACGGATCTCCTCGGCCATGCCGACATCCACATCAACGGGAACCGGCCCTGGGACATCCAGATCCATGAGGAAGCGTTCTACAAGCGCGCCCTCGCCGGCGGCTCGCTGGCCCTGGGTGAATCCTACATGGATGGCTGGTGGACCTGTGCCGCCCTCGATCAATTCTTCGACCGCCTGTTAGGAGCCGGTCTGAGTCAGAAGGTTGTGCCCCTGTCGGCGAAACTCTCGGTAGTGCGTTCGAAGGTAATGAACCTGCAGTCGAAGATCGGCTCGCGTGCCGTGATCGACACGCACTATCAGTTGAGCCCGGCGCTGTTCATGTCCTTCCTGGACCCGTACAACCAGTATACCTGTGGCTACTTCAAGGGTACGGACGAGCTCAATCAGGCCCAGGAGAACAAGCTCGACCTCATCTGCCGTAAACTGCAACTGTCCGAGGGCGACAAGGTCCTCGATATCGGCTGCGGTTGGGGTGGTTTCGCCAAGTTCGCCGCCGAGCGCTACGGCGCCCACGTGACGGGCATGACGATCTCCGACAAGCAGCTGGCCTATGCCCAGGACCTGTGCGCCGGACTGCCGGTAAACTTCGTCAAGTCCGACTACCGCGACTTTACTGGCACCGATTTTGACAAAGTGCTGGTCTGCGGCATGATCGAGCACGTTGGCTACAAGAACTACCGCAATCTCTTTGAAGTAGCGCATCGATCGCTGCGGGATGGCGGTCTGTTCCTGCTGCACACGATTGGCCGCCACCGGTCGGGATCCAGCACGGACCCATGGATGCACAAGTACATCTTCCCCAATGCCATGATGCCGTCACCCGTGCAACTGACGAGCGCCGCCGAGCGTCTTTTCGCCCTCAACGACTGGCACAGCTTTGGCACCTACTACGACAGCACGCTGATGGCGTGGAACCGCAACTTCGTCAGCAACTGGAACGATCTGAGCGAAGAGTATGACGAGCGCTTTTTCCGCATGTGGACCTACTACCTGCTGATGTGCGCCGGTACGTTCCGCAGCAACAAGAAACAACTTTGGCAGATCGTCTTTGCCAAACGGCGCGGCGCCGTCGCCGGCTATGAAAGTGTCAGATGAAAATCACCTCGATCAAGACCGCCGCCACCCGTGGCCACGGCATGCACCTCTGGGTCCGCGTCACAACCGACGCCGGCATCACGGGCACCGGTGAATGTGTACATGGCGGTAAACAGGCCATCGCCATCATCCAGGAACTGGAAGCAAAACTCATCGGCCGCGATCCCTTTGCCATCGATGCCATCTTCGAGCAGATGCGCCGGGGGCATGTATTTGATGGCGGTGATGCGGGCGCCCTGATCACGGCCCTCACAGGCATTGAAATCGCGCTGTGGGACCTGAAGGGCAAAGCCCTGGACACACCGATCTACGAACTGCTTGGCGGCAAGTTCCGCGACCGGATCCGTGTCTACGCCGACTGCCAGGTCGCCCCAGGGATGAACTTCGACGAGATCAAGAAGGTCGTCGACGAGGTCCTTGAGCGCGGGTTCACGGCGCTGAAGATCGATGTCGACATCGATGCCTATGGGTACAAGGGCAGCGAAGTCGCCCACTTCGACAAGGACGGTTTCAACTACACCGCCAATCAGTGGGAACACGAGCGCATGGTGAGCCTCGTGGATATGGTCACCACCGCCGCCGGCGGTGGCATCGATGTGGCGGCCGACGTACACACACGTCTGGATGTTCCAAGCGCCATTCGCCTCGCCAAGGCGCTGGAGAGCTACCACCTCATGTGGCTGGAAGAGCCCGTGCCGGCAGAGAACATCGACGCCATGCGCACCGTGACCCAGTCCACCACCGTGCCCATCTGCAGCGGCGAAAACCTCTACCTGCGCCACGGCTTTCGTGAACTCATCGAGAAGCAGGCCGTCAACATCGTCATGCCCGACATCCCCAAGTGTGGCGGCCTGTCGGAGTGCCGCAAGATCGCCAACATGGCCGAGATCTACTACATGCCCTTCGCGCCACACAACGTCTCATCTCCCATCGGCACCCTCGCCTCCGCCCATGTGTGTGCCACGGTGCCCAACTTTCTGGTGCTCGAATTCCACTGGCTGCATCGCGACTACTGGACCACCATCATCCAGGAGAAGACCGACATCATCCGCGATGGTTTCATCCATATGGACGGTCGCCCGGGCATTGGCGTTGAGCTCGACGAAGAAGTGGGACGGCAGTACCAGGTGCCGGGCACTACCTGGTTCGAGTAACCCCCAGACATCGATCCACGGCGGCGTGGATGCGGTCTTCCGAATCAGCCGAAAAGGGTCCAGTGTAGAGCAGGCGTCGGTTGTTGTCGATGACCTCGTAGCCCCCCTCTGCGATCTGCCGGCGCACGGGTACGTAGCCGACCATGTTATTGGCGTAGCCAAGGGTCCAGACGTCGGTGAACTGTCCGCCGAGCTGGCGGCGGTTGCGCAGGGCGTATTCGACGCTCATCTCACCGGCGAGCGTGATCAGGGCCAGATCGGTGCCCCAGCGCAGGGCCTGCACCTCAAAGTCAAAAGTGTGTGCTGCTTCTTGGCCCGCAGCGCGCAGATCGAGATGATGCTGTGCCCACGCACGCACATACCCTTCCGGCGCCTGCTGATGCCGGCGCAACTCCTCATCAGCGGGCACATCGGTCGTCAGCGTGACGATCTCCTGGGCCATGTGCAGCGGGCCATGGATCTCACGCAGATTCGCCGCAGCCAGCTCACATATCACCGCTTGCCCGAGTGCTTCACCGCGAGTGCGGACCTCGTCGACGGTAAGCGGCCGGTAGCCATCCCCCGCCGCGTCGCGGGCGTCCACCTTCTGATCACCGGCGCACCCCTGGAAAAAAGCCGCTGTCACACCCGGGTGCTGACGCTCCACGTACTGGCAGGCGAAACTCGGGTAGTCCCCGCCGATCTGCGTGATGGCGCCCGTGCTGGTCGGGTGGCAGGCATAACTGAAAAGCACGTGCCGCAACTCTCCCGCCGCCGACTCCACCGCCAGCAGCGACACCTGGTGATCATGGGGCGCATCGAGGCTTGGCTTGAACTGCACACCCCCCTGACCATCGGGGCGTCGACGGGACGCCGAGATGCCACACCATCCCGTGCCGGCCCGCAACCGTGCCGGCTGCATCTCCGCCAGCGCCGTCGCCGCTGCAGCGGCCACCGCCTCCAGCGTACGCTCGATGTAGTCCTCATCGAGGGCACCGTGACGACGGGCATCCATCTCCCGCCGCAGGGCAGGCCCACAGTGCGTGTGGGTACCGGTGAGCACGATACGCGTCGACGGCACACCGGTGCGCGCCGTGATCCGCTGGCGGGCATCATCCGTGCGATCGTAGAATCCGAGCCATTCGATGGTGACCAGCAGCAGCGGCTCAGCGTCGGCATCTGCAATGGCGACGCAGGTCGCCCGCAAACGCCCGTAGATGCCATCCGAGGGTGTCTCCCGTGCCGCATAGCCAGCGAGAAAGATGCCCACGGGCGGGGTGATATCGATGCTTGCCAGGCCGACACGACAGGGGGTCGGGGACATGCTTGCTCCTTCGGGTGAAATGGAGGCGGGCGCCTGCCCTGCGGGCGCCGTGTCCTCCGGACGCCGTGCCCTCCATCTACTACATTTCTCGTCCTCGCCGCCACTTTCGCCCAGGAGCCTAGCTGCTGATGCCGATACAGATCGCCACCATCGACGACGTGCGCGCCGCCGCGTCCGTCATTCGCCGCCACATCACCCCGGCGCCGTTGATCCGCGCCTACGCTCTGGAAAAGCGCTTGGGACTGGCAGCGGACCGTCGCGTCTGGTTCAAGGATTACGGCTGGACCCCGGTGGGTTCCTTCAAGCTGCTGGGGGCGCTCAACTGGATGGACCATCACGCCGCCGCCGTGGGTGACCTGCCGGTGGCAGCGCATTCCTCCGGGAATTTCGCCTCCGGCATTGCCTTTGCTGGCATGCGCTATGGCAAACGTGTCATCATCGTCATGCCGGAATCGGCGCCGCAGATCAAGTTTCAGCTGACCCGTTCCTTCGGCGCCGAAATTCGCACCTATGACATTGCCACCGACCATCAGACGGGAGCGCGCGATCGCCTGACGCGGCAGATCACCGAAGAGGAAAACGCCGTCCAGGCGTCCCCCTACGATGACCCCCACGTCATCGCCGGCAACGGCGTCGGCGGTCTCGAGATCGTCGAGGCCCTGCAGGCACAAGGTCGAGACATCTCCCACTTCCTCTGTCAGGTGAGTGGCGGCGGTCTGATGGCGGGACATGCCCTGGCCATCGCCGACGGCTTCCCGCAGGCCCGCATCATCGGCGTCGAACCGGCAGAGGCGGATGATTTTCGCCGCTCTCTCGCCGCCGGTGAACGCGTACGGCTGGACAAACCGGCCAGTATCTGCGACGGTTTGTTGTCCTACGATGTGGGCGAACACAACTGGCCCATCCTGCGACAGCACGTGGCCGAGTCCGTCACGCTGCCCGATATCGAGACCCAGGGCGCCATGAAGTGGCTCTACGAAACTTGTGGCCTGCGCGTCGAGCCCTCCGGCGCCATCGCCACCGCCGCCGTCCTGCAGGACAAGGTCGACCTGTCCGGATCGGGGGACATCGTCATCATCATCAGTGGACGCAATCTAGACGAAGACCGCTTTCGCGAGTGGATCGCGGCGGCCTGAAGGGGAGCACGAGCAGCATGGAAAGCATCGATTTTGTTGTTGTCGCACTCTATGCCATCGCCATGGCCTGGCTCGCCTGGATCGCCGGCAAGCGCTCCAAGGGCTCGGACGCCTACTTCGCCGCCGGCCACAGCCTGCCCTGGTGGATGGCTGCCATCTCCCATCACGTATCCGGCTACAGCGCCGTCGTCTTCGTTGGCTTTGCCGGCAAGGCGGCCAGCGCCGGTCTGAGCATGTGGATGTTGTTCTCCGTGCCGTGCTTCATCGCCATGATGCTCGGCGCCGGCTTGTGGGCGCCACGGTGGGCGCGCCTCAAGGTGCTCACACCGGTACAGTATCTGGAGGAACGCTACGGTCCCGGCGTGCGCATCGTCGTCGCCCTGTCCGGCATCGGCGTGAAATTCATCGACCTGGGAATCAAGCTTTACGCCATCGCCATCGTCGTGCAGGTGAGCACAGGCTGGGAGCGCACGCCGATCATCCTCGTAGGCGGCATCGTCACCTGCCTGTACGTGCTGGTCGGGGGCCTGTGGGCAACGGTGCTGACCGATATCGTGCAGTTCGTCGTGCAGTTTGTCCTGAGTGCGATCGTGGTCACGGCGGTACTGTCCGCCGTCGGCGGTTGGAGCTCGATGTGGGCGCAGTTGCCGGAAAGTCACGGCAACCTGCTCAATGCGGACGCCGGCATCGGCATCGAATTCTGGTTCGTCTACCTCATCGTCATCATCTTCAGCTACAACGGCGGCACCTGGGGCCTGGCGCAGCGCTTTATCTCTGTCGGCAACGACCGCGACGCACGCAAAGCGGCGTTGCTATCCGGGGCGCTGTTCCTCGTGTACCCCCTCGTCATCTTCATACCGGCATGGGCGGCGCCGCTGCTGATGCCGCAGTATTTCGATCCCGGCACGTTGTTGCCCATCGCCGGCTACGATCCGGATCAGACCTACGTCCTCATGGCCCGTCAGGTGCTGGCGGGTCTGGCGCCGGGCCTCATGGGCCTGCTCGTCTGTTCCATGTTCGCCGCCACCATGTCGATGATCGACAGTGACATCAACGCCCTGGCTGCGGTGTTCACCAAGGACGTGTACGAGCGCAGTCGCAAGGCACCCATGACGGACAAGCAACTGTCCATGGTGGGCCGCATCGCGACCCTCGCCTTTGGCTCCGCCGTCCTCGGCGCAGCCCTGGCGGTGGACGGGTCTGCCGGCATCGGCAAGGTGTTCTCACAGACGGTCAAACTTTTTGCCGCCATTCTGCCGCCCGTGGCCATTCCGTTGATGTTCGGCATGTTGTGGCGACGGCCGACAGCGCGTGGCGCCATGGGGGCGCTGATTGGTGGTTTCGCCACCTTCGCCGTGCTCAAGAGCCTCTATCCCGACAGCTTCGCCATCTACACCGGGGGCGAAATGATCGTCGCTTGTCTCATCTACTTTGGTGAGGGATTCATCACCAAGCGTGATCCTGATCGCGAGGCTCGTGTCGAGGCGCTCTTCCAGCGCCTCGAGACCAAGTCACCTGAATAGGGGGTCTCCATGACCGGGCGGGGCGCGGTGGGTGGGCCAGTCGTCAGGGCGCGAACTTCTGAATCCGCCGATGGCCGCCACGTAGATGAACCCGTCGTCGCCGGCGTAACGCGACCACGACAACGTTGCCGTGCCCTTGGTGTCGTCCTCGGCGACCGTCAGGTCGACGATTGGCGTCAACTCGGGATCGAGTGGGTTTTCGCGTTGGGCGTCGTGGCTGCAGCCTGCCAGCAGTGCCAGGAGGGCGACGACGCAGGCCTGCGAGCGAATCGGCCGTCTATTGATGGGTGAACCAGGTCCGCGGAATGAGGGCTGCCATAAGCTGCATCTCGAATTGTGCGTCCCGTTCTTGTTTTGTCGAGCGGGTGCCGCGATAGACGCCGTTCTCAATCTCTGGATCCGGTGTCTTGAGATAGGTGAGAACCGCCGCACCCGAGGACAGGAAAGTACAGCCGAGATTGGTCAGCATGAAATCGCCGCCATCGATGTCGCCGATCTTGCACCAGGATCGGCCGTTGTCGCTCGAGATGGCAGCACTCAAAGGGGACCGTATGCCTAGATGGTGATGATCATGGATGTACTCGCCATCGTTCCAGAACAGTACCAGGTCGTCGGAAGCCGGCAGCCGTCGCAGACAGGTG
>CALFPI010000595.1 GCA_937919035.1 uncultured Gemmatimonadaceae bacterium | reverse complement strand
ACTCAGGCTGAGTACGTCGGCGTGCTGATGTCCGTAGCCGCCGGAGAAGTGCAGATGCGCCTGCATCTGCGCGTCCCCTTCGCCGCGACCGAGGCGGGCCTGACCCAGTTCCGGTAGCAGCATGGACTGCGAGGCGGACAGGGGTTCGGCCTGCTCGCGGGCCCAGGTGTCATGGAAAGCGACGCCGCGGCCATTGGGATAACGCAGCAGATCCGGCACGCTCCGGGCCCGGGCCAGGATCGGCAGCCTCTGCGTCAGGTCCAGATCGTCGAAGCGCGCCGCGCCAGCCACAGGGGTGTATCCTGGCGGATCGCTGTAGCCATCGAGGAGTTGCACGAGAAGGTCGAGTCCCCGTACGGTCTGGTTGTGATAGGACAGGGCGCCCTCGCGCCAGGCGCCATCGGCGAAAAATTGCTGCTGTACCAGCAGTTCGATCCGCCGCACGGCATCATGCATGTAGGCTGGTTCGCGCAGGACCCGGCCGGCGGTGATCAGCGCCCGCAGCAGGGTCGGATCCATGTTGGTCAGCGCCGGCGGGTAGTTGTGGATGAAGCCGACCATGGCATGGAACAGCTCATCCTCCAGTTGCTGCTGTGTCGCCTCATCCAGGGTGTCACGGACCAGCTCGTAGGCCAGCAGCAGGTCTTCGGAGATGTCCATGTAGGCCCACCACGACCACTTGGCAGCGCGGAAGTCCGCTACCGGATAGGGGAAATCCGTATCGGCTGACCAGAGGATCTTCTGTTGGAAGGGGTAGTCGTAGTGGATGAGATAGCCGGGATAGACCTCGGCAAAGCGCTGCAGGATGAGGGCTGCCCGGCGGGCGTAGCTGCTGTCCTGGGTGGCGGCATAGAGCCGGGCCAGCTTCAGGGCGGCGTCCTCGAAGTAGAGTCTGGCCACATACCATCCCTTCGCCTGAAAGAAGTGATGGTAGCCATCGGCGTCGTCCCAGTAGGGGTACTGTTGCGTCTGCCCAAGGGCATCGGTGACACAAAGGACCTGATCGTCAGGATAGGTGTCGTTGGGATAGCGCAGGTCGCAGTGCTGGCAGTAGACTTCCTGGGGGTGCTCAATGCTCCACCACAGCTGATTCTCCTGGGTGCCGCCGGTGCAATTGGGACAGCCAGTGAAGCGCAACCCGGCGCGCTCCGGGATGAGCGCACGCAACTCGTCGTCGCTGAGATCCAGCACAGGCGCAAGATCGGCGCGCAACTGAGCAACACTCTGTGCCTGGGTCATGGTTGCCGCTGCAAGTGCAAACGCCAAGATCCACTGAAACCAAAGCCACCGATGCCTGCCACGTATCGCCACAAGTCTGACTCCTTTCATCACATGCTCTCAACGATCGCCGGCTGGCGAAACTAGGTCCGTCCGCCGCTGGTTGCGAGCCTTGTCGGTCTCTTCGACCTTGTGGTGGAGATCCTACCTGAAAGCAAACAGCCGGGGCAAGCAGAATGATGGCAACGATGGATCAACAAGCGCTGGCAGTGCGTCCCACCCCGCGCCAGTTGGCCTGGCAGAGGCTCGAGTTCATCGCCTTCACCCACTTCGGCATCAACACCTTCACCGATCGCGAGTGGGGTGACGGGCAGGAAGACCCGGCCCTGTTCCAGCCGACCGCCTTTGATGCGGATCAATGGGCCGAGGCCTGCCGAGATGCGGGTATGAAAATGCTCATTCTCACCGCCAAACATCACGACGGCTTCTGCCTGTGGCCGACGAAGCAGACCGATCATTCTGTCCGCAGCAGCCCATGGCGCCAGGGGCAGGGGGACGTGGTCGCCGAGGTGAGCGCTGCCTGCGCCCGAGCGGGATTGAAATTCGGCATCTACTGTTCGCCATGGGATCGGCACGAGAAGAGCTACGGCGACTCCCCGGCGTACAACGAATTCTTCCGCGCCCAGTTGTGCGAACTGCTGAACAACTACGGGCAGATCGGTGAGGTCTGGTTTGACGGGGCCTGTGCCGAGGGGCCCAACGGCAAGCGCCAGGAATATGACTGGCGCAGCTACTATGAACTGGTGCGCCGACTGCAACCGGAGGCGGCGATTGCCATCTGCGGGCCGGACGTGCGCTGGGTCGGCAATGAGTCGGGTCTGGCGCGGGAGGATGAATGGAGTGTCGTGCCCGCTTCGGCTACCGACCAGGCCGAGGTGGCTGCCAACTTTCTCGACTTCGATGCCCTCGGTGCCGACATCGGCAGCCGTGACAAGCTTGAGCAGGCGGAACGATTGATCTGGTATCCGGCGGAGTGTGACGTGTCGATTCGACCGGGCTGGTTCTACCATGCCGCCGAGGATCTGCAGGTCAAGTCCGTGGCGCATCTGCTGGACATCTACCATCGCTCTGTGGGGCGCAACAGCCTGCTGCTGCTGAATGTGCCACCGGATCCACGGGGCTTGCTGCACGAACACGACGTGGCGCGACTGCGGGAACTGCGGGCCGCACTGGATGCGATGTATGGTACCGATCTGACCCGTGTGCCGGACAACGACCTGAACGCGGCGTGGGATGCCGAAGGGGACCAGGCAGTACTGACGGTGGATCTGGGCGGCGACAGGACCTTTGACCGCCTGCTGCTGCAGGAGGACATCGAGCAGGGCCAGCGGGTGGAAAGCTTTGTCCTGGAGGCCTGGCATGGCGGCCACTGGAAACCCGTGGTCCGCGGCGGCTGTATCGGCTACAAGCGCCTGGAGCGTTTTGGCCGGGTCACGGCACGCCGCGTGCGACTGCGGGTGGAACAGACGCGCGGGCCCGTCCGGCTGCTGAACCTGGGACTGTTCTGTCAGCCCTAGACTCAGCCCCAGACTCAGTGCGGGCGGTGCATGGCGTAGACAACAATGTTGGCGGCCGCTTGCAGCAACGGCACCTTGATGGGTGGCGGGATGGAATCTGATTTGGTGGCGAACACATCCGGTTGCCACTTTCTGAACAGGGAGTGCCCGGAGAGTACGGCCAGCAACACACCCTCCCGCTCCAGTCCCCACAGTGCCGCAAAGCCGGCGTTTGCCAGGTCTGCGGGAGGCAGTTGCCAACGCGCCGCCCACAGGCTGTCGGATGGGGCACGACGATGCTCCCCGGGGAAACCACCTGTCAGGTCATAAGCGGCGGTGTAGATCGGATGATCCTGCGGGATCGAGACCAGCTGTGCCCCCTCCGGCGCGATGCGGTGCAGCAGCGCTGTGGCCGTTTGCAGATACTGCGGGTCGCCTTCGAAGTAGAGCAACCCGCCCTGGTCGAGGTACTGTCGCATCAGGCGCTCCTCCGGTCCGCTGAGCCGCAGATCGTCGTTGCGATCCAGTGATGCTTCGCCGCCGCCCTCGAAGAGGAAATGAAGGGGCGCCGCCAGCAGTCGGGGGTCGTAGAAGCCCGGCGTACCCTCGGTGCCGACGATCTCCACCGTGATCCCGCAGCATGTCGGCAGGAAGCGGTAGAGGTCATCCAGAAAGCTGCCACCACCGGAGAATGACCCAGCGCCGCGCAAGCGAAGCGGATACAGCGCCACATGCATACTCGTCGGCCCGCCGGCGGCGGGCGCCACCGTGTCCTCGGAGGCGTCCGTCACCAGGGCGCGCGCCCTGTCGATGCCGCCCCCTGTGACGTCGGTGAGGCTCTCCGTCACGAGTTGGGCAAGGACCACGTGCACTGCGCCATCCACGGTGGCCTGAGCTACGGGCACGGGCGGCACGTCGGGCACTTCAGGTGGATCCTGTTTCTGGCCAAGAGGTGTCACGTCGCCCGCCGGTGCTGTTACGATCAACCGGCGTGCGGCGTCAGCGGCAGTCGGGGCAACCTGCAGCGCCGCGGACCCTTGCTGCTGCGGCCGGGCCGTGTCGGTGAGCAGTCCGCCCATGTGCAGGGCCACTGAGATGCCAAAGCAGGCGGCCACGACCTTCCATGTCGTCACGGTTTTCCCGGTGGCAACGACCTTCCCGGTCTCCACGCCTGTTGCGACCGGTGTGAGCAAAACTGCGCTGTCGCCCGGACGCGCCAGTGCCAGGGCACCGAGAACGCTGGCACGCAAGACCAACCGGCGAGCGGTGTCCGTGGAGCGACTGCGCAGGACCTGTACCATCTCCCTGGCGAGGGAGGCTTCGGCGCGCCGCGTCTGCTGAAAGACACGAGCCGTAGAACCGCCGAGGAAGCGGGCGACGTCGCGGTAGGAGCACCCTTCCACGTGTCGCAGCAGCAACAACTGGCGGCTCGATTCGTCGAGTCTGTCCAGTGCCCCCCACAGAGTCTCGCTCAGGTGCCGATGGTGGGCCTCGTCGTCCGGACCATCCGGGGCCGGACGCCAGTCATCCTGTGCCAGGGCCTCAACAGCACTGATGCGAGTCTTTTCGGTAGTGCACCAGTCGAGAGCGGTACGCCGCGCAATCTGCGCCAGCCACGGGCCGAATCTTGCCGAGTCGCGGAGACTGCCTCGCGCCTGGTAGGCCTTGATGAAGGCCTCCTGGGCGAGGTCCTCCAGCGGCTCCCGACGACGGATGATGGCCAGCAGAACGCTGTAGACGAGGGGTGAGTACTGCACGACGAGATCGCCGAAGGCAACGGGATCACCGGTCAGGGCTTTGCGGACCAGTCGGGTGTCAGCGGCCGCCATACGTCTGGCCTCCTGTCTCGGGTTCCTGCTGGTTGGTATCTGGCGCTTGTACTCAGTATAGACGGAGGGGTGCTGGAACTGTTCACAGAAATCTACCCCTTGCTCTCCACAAGCCCTGCGAGAATCGCCTCGCACAGTTCCATCGTCAGCACCGCTTCGTTGAGATCGGCTGCCGGCAGAGCAACCGGTCCGACACCCCGAATGCAGTCCACGAAGTAGCGTGCCTGCGTTGTGGCCGCATCCGGTGCATCCGGCTGGATCGGTGCGGGGTCCTCGTTGACGAGCTGCAGCTGGCCACCATCGACGCCCTCCAGGTAGGCGGAGACACCGTCGCCGTGCAGTTCGTAGCGCTCCAGGCGGCCACCGGCGGTGTAGTTGTGCGTCAGTTGTGCCACACAGCCATTGTCGAAGGCGACCAGAGCGGCGTGCACATCCTTGTAGGCCCCCGTGGCGCGGCGCACGATGCTGTGTACGTGCGTGACCTTGCCACCGGCGAGGGCGCGCACGATGTCGATGGCATGGATCGGTGTTTCCAGCAGCATGTTGTCCCGCAGTTCCTCCGGGAAGCGGGGATCGATGATGGTCTGCGTTGGCTTGTGGAACTCACCCACGAGCTGCAGCACCGGGCCGCGGGCTTCGACGGCGGCGCGTGCCGCCACGATCCAGGGATTGAAACGGCGATCCCAGGCAACCATACAGCGCGCACCGGATGCGGCAGCCAGATCGCGCAGATGCCGTGTCTGCGCGCTGTGCAGCCCCGGGGGCTTCTCCATCAATGTGTCGATGCCGGCACCAAGGCTGATGGCGGCAACGTCGGCATTGAGATGGGCCGGTGTTGCCAGCACGACGGCGTCCAGTTCTATGGCATCGAGCACTGCCGCCAGATCGGCGAACTGGCGAGAGATGTTGTACTGGTCGGCGACAGCGGCACACGCCGCCGACGAGGCATCGGCGACGGCGACCAGTTCGACATCAGCAAAGCCTGAGAGCCGCTCCAGGTGATACCGTCCACGGCCACCACAGCCGATGACGGCCAGCCTTATACGATCCTTCGTGGGCATGAGATCTCCTGACGGGGTCCGTTGCCGACGCACAACAGGTAGGGGTTGGAGGAAACATGCATGGCTGCCCCGACCTGATCAATCCCCGGGACACACAGTCGATCCGAGCAAGTTGACAGCAGGCCGACGTGGTTCACGTTTGTGGGTCACAACCCGCCAACAGGAGAAACAGGAATGGAAGTCTACGAAGATCTGGGTGTGCGCCATGTGATCAACGCATGGGGGCCGATGACGATCATCGGCTCCGCGCGCGTGCGGCCCGAGGTGATCGAGGCGATGGCGGAGGCGGCACACAACTACGTCGACGTCATCGAACTGCAGCGGGCGGCGGGGCAGCGGCTGGCGGAGATGATCGGTGTGCAGGCCTGCTACATCGCCGGTGGCACGGCGGCGGGTCTGGCGATTGCCATGGCGGCGACGATGACCGGTACCGACCGTGGGTTGATCACGCGGCTGCCTGACACGACGGGCATGAAGAACGAAGTCATCATGCAGCGCAATCATCGCAATTCATACGACCATGCTTTTCGTCAGGTGGGGGTGCGCATCGTCGAATTCGGCAATGCCTGGCGCAGTTTTGACTGGGAGCTGGAAGCCTGTATCACACCGGCCACTGCAGCTGTGGTCTACGTCTACGGCAGTCGCACGATGCATGAGCCGCTGTCACTGCCGGAGACGGTGGCGATCGCCCATGCGCACGGGCTGCCCGTCCTTGTGGATGCCGCCGCCGAAGTGCCGCCCGTGCGCAATCTGCGCGGTCTCTACGATACGGGGGCGGACATCGTCGTCATCTCCGGTGGCAAGGGCCTGCGCGGTCCGCAGAACAGTGCCATCGTGCAGACGCGCCCGGAAATGATCGAGGCGCTCATTCTGAATGCGGCGCCCAACCACTGCCACGGCCGGTCGATGAAGACCACCAAGGAAGACATGGTCGGACTGGTGAAGGCGGTGGAGTTGTTCCTGGCGCTGGATCACGATGCGGTAGCGGCGGGGTGGAAGCAGGATGTGGCGACCGTGGTGGCAGCCGTTGCCGGCATCGAAGGCATTGACGCCGAACCCGCCCTGGCACGCTACAGCGAGGGCATTCCTGTGGCGCGGCTGACAGTGGATGCCGCTGTCTTCGGCGCCAGCGCCGCCGACATTGCCGCCGCCCTTGCGGCGGGCGACCCGAGTCTGCGGGTAATGCAGTCGCACGACTGGCTCAACATCGACCCACAGTTTCTGCAGGAGGGGGATGTGGCACTGGTGGTGGCGCGGTTGCGTGAGGTGCTCGGCGCTGCCTGACGTGCGCGGCGTTGGGCCCAGTCAGGTAGCCGAGGCTCCTGCTGGCGCCGCCGGACGAAATCCGGATAGTTGTATAGAGCTCTGGGGCTCCATGAGAAAGGCAGGTGGAGATGGGTGCCAGAAGATGGTGGTGGGCCGCCCTTGCGGCGGTCGTGCTGGTGGGATGTGAAGAGCCCTATGATGCCGGCGTACAAGCCTTTGACGCCGGTCACTGGGATGAAGCCATCGGTCGTCTGGAACGTGTGTCACCGTTCCATCTGAACTACAAGGATGCGCAGGAGCTGATTCGACAGAGCCTGTACAAGGCTGGCGAAGATGCCTTCGACGACGGTCGCTGGAACCAGGCCGTGGGCTACTTCCGCCAGACCGCCGAAAGTGACCCCAACTATGCTACGGCACAGGATCGCATCGGTGTCTCGTTCTACGAGTCGGCGCGCCAGGCCCTCGGCAAGGGGGACACCGCCGAGGCCCTGCGTCTGGGCAACATCGTGCAATCCACCTGCTCACAGTTCGCGGCGGCGCGTGACATCGCTCGTGACGCAAGGCGTCAGTTGAAGGATCAACAGGAGGTCGCCAGCAACAACTGATGCGGGCGGCATGGTTCCCCTGCGTGTGGATCTGACCCGTTGCCGTTGCTAACGCCAGTCAAAGACGACACCCAGCGCTTCCCCCGGTCGGTCGGCGAGCATCTCGTAGATGCTCTGGCAATCCCGCGGCTGCGGCCGATGCGAGATCAGGTCGCTCATGGACAACCGTCCCTGGGCGATCAGGTTCAACAGCAGTCGGCGTTCGCGATCTTTGGTCCACGGATAGTAGACGTGGTCCGCCTCGGGCGTGAGGGGTTGGATCGCCCCGATGAGATCGACCTCCCGCAGGTGGATGTCGCGCAGGAAGTCCATCTCCACCGTGCCCCGTGGTGACCCGAGGGCGACGACCCGTCCGCCTGTGCGCGCGAGTCTGGCCGCCATGGGATACACTGCGGGTTTGCCTGTCGCTTCGATGACGATGTCGGCTCCATCATCGGTGCACAGCTCTTGTACGCGGGCGACTGTCGCATCCACATCTGTCGGGCAGATCGT
>CALFPI010000594.1 GCA_937919035.1 uncultured Gemmatimonadaceae bacterium | reverse complement strand
CGGCGGCAATGGCATGCGCAACATCGGCCTGGGGCTGGCCCTGTATCGATCCATCGAGACGGGGGAACGCTTCCTGTTTGATGACGGCCTGCCTGTCGGCGTTGCCGACGATTTTCACTACCGCGGCCCCACCGAACTGATCTGATCCGTCAGAAACGAGTGTTCTCGTAGGCGCCGTAGGGCGCCTCGACGCCCAGCCTCTGGGCCCAGCCAGCAAGCAGCTCGACATGCTCGTCCGTCATCGGGATGCCATGCTTTGTGTTCTCCTGCTCCCATGCATGTTCCATCCCCCCCGGCAGTTCCGCCCGGTCCATCCCCGGAAAGGGCTGCATGGCACGGGCATCGGCCATGTGACGGTCCATCTCGGCGGCGAACTGTGCCGGATCCATGAATCTGGATACATCCCAGACGCTGAGAAATGAGCCCTGATTCGACTTCCACTTCGATGCGGTCGACTGTATTTCGGGGCGCCAGATGCCGGCCAGAACCCCACCAAGGATGACACTGATGGAGGCAACGCCGAGACCCTTGAAGAACACGTGGGGAAACTGCTCCATCAGCTCGGGACTACTGGGCAGAGACGAGCCCCCCATGTCGAGGACAAAGGGCGGCTGCTCACCGGCGGGAATGCCGATACTCAGGGGTGAACTGCCGACGGCACTCGTGACGACATGTTCGGGATTGGCACGGAACCGGTGACTCGACACAGCGAGCCCCACGAAGCCTTCGCGGATGGCCATTCGTGTCCAGTTCCCGGCGGCGCCGAAGTGGTGATGATTGTAGGTCGTCACGGCGCCGACACCGAACTGACGGGCCGCATCGATGGCCATCGTCATGCCCTGATGGCAGGCATGGTAACCAAGACCCCCATCACCATCGATCACGGCTGTGGCGCCGTCCTGTCGCTCCACTTTGACTTTCGGGTCGGCGTTGATGCCACCCTCCTGGAGTTCCCTGAGATACTCTTCGGCCATTCTTTTTGTGCCGTGACTGAAGACGCAGCGGCGGTCGCAGGCGACCAGAATCCCTGCCACCAGGGCGGCGCCATCGGCGCCCAGGCCGGCAGCACGTAACAGTTGTGCGGCAAAGGCCTCGTGCACCTCGGCAGGCACACGGATACCGTGGGGGGGCATGTAATTGCGTGTGTTGAGCGCCATCAGTCGAGCGCCACGTGGTTGATGAAGTCGTCCAGATATGCTGCCGTACCAGCAACAGACAGCTCGGCAAACAGGGCGCCCTTTTCGGCGCTCGCCAACTGATAGTTATCAGCAGCCACGTCACATAACAGGCGCTGCCGCAAGCCCGTCTGCCGCCACGTCGTTGTCGCCAGAAACTGATGCCCTGGTGCTACGTCCGGGCCCGGTCCGTGGAGCCCGTACTTGTCCTCGATTTCGTGCAGGCGGTCCATGCGCGTGTGTTCCGGGCAGATATGCAGAGTCATGGAGGTTTCGAATTCATCGGCGTGACCGGGATAGTGACGACCCTCATTGAGCTTGCTGATCTCTTCCCGGTCGATCGCCTCCCAGTAGGCGAAGGAGGCGAGCCTCACATCTCCCAGTTCTTCCGTGATGCGCCGTGCCGCCTGTGCGTTCACCGCCATGTTGTTGCCATGGCCGTTGACGATGGCGAAGCGCCGAATGCCATAGTTGCGCAGGGAACTGCAGTAGTCGGTCAGGACCCGGATCTGCGTTTCCACGCGCAGCGACATACTGCCGGCAAACTCAAGGTGTTGCGGCGAATGTCCTACAGCCAGGCAAGGCGCCACGAGCACCCGGGGATACAACCTGCGAGCCGCCTCAATGGACACGTACGTTGATGTCGCAGCGTCGACCTTCAGTGGCAGGTGCGGACCATGGCCTTCATTGCTGCCGGTTGGCAGAATTGCCAATTGCACCTGATCCAGAATATCCTCCACCTCGGCGAAACTCATTTCCGGCAGAAATACCTTGGGCTTGTCCGTCATCGTTGCGTACGCAGTGGATTGTCATAGTTGAAGCGGCTGGCACGCCCCGCATTGCGCACCCGCAGCCATGTACGGTACGGAGAGCCACCCTCCCCGGCACTGGCAAAATCACACAGCGTCAGCTGTCGACCCCGGGCCCCCGTGCAACGCACGAGCAGTTCCGGCACCGGCGTCGCCCCCGTCCACTCCACCCGATGGGGCTGCAGGTTGCTGGCATCCAGCACCGGGATGTCATCCGGATCACAATCGTTGAAGCGACGATCATAGGTCAGCAGCAAGGGGCCCCGATAGAGTGATGTCAGGCCTTTGCACTCCTGCTCCCCCACCCAGCGATGCAGGCGAAAATCGAGACGGATCTCGACGTGGTCCCCGCGTTTCCAGCGGCGCTCGATGGCGAGATAACCGCCGGCAACGACGCCAGTGATGGTCTCACCATTGACCCGTACCCGCGTTTGCTGTGACCATCCGGGGATGCGCAGACGCACAATGAACCGGGCCGCCTTCGTCGGTGCCACTCGCAGCACGACAGTGGGCTCCACGGGATAATCGGTGTCCTGCGTCAACACGACGGTTGTGCCAGCGACGCGGGCCGTCATCCGGCCAGGTCCGTACCAGTTGACGGTAAGCCCTTCCTTGCCCGTCATCAGCGCCCAGTCTGAGATCATACCCAGGGCCCGGGGCCCGTTCACTGAACAGCAGTTGAGTTCGGCACTCCCCTCCCGCGCCTGGAACACGATATCGTGAGCGCTCGCCTTGCGCACACCGTCCATCGGGGTGTTGTAGGTCACCCAACGCCCGGAGTGCGAATGCAGCCCGATGCCGGAATTCAGTGTCGACAGTTCCAGTTCGTCGGCGACCTGCGAGTTGCCCGTGAGGCGCAGCATATCAACACTCGTCGCCATCCAGGCCACGGTACAGCAGGTCTCGATGGCCCCGGGATGGTAGGGATTGCCCTGGGCTTTCTCCCCCGAACTGAAGCCACCATTGTTGTGCCGATCGTACTGCACGATGCTCCACCAGATGTGCTCGAAGGCGGCGCGATACCCATCGTCGCCGGTGAGGTAGTACAGCTCCAGCATCCCCATCACTGGGTGCAGACTTTCCCAACGTGGCTTGGGGGTCTCGTGGAAAGGCATGCCGGCGACGGCCGTGTTGACATAGTCCCCCGCCAGCGGGCTGCCGTCGGTGGCCATCGCGGCAAACTCGTCGACAATCTGCCGTGCCAGTTGCAGATAGCGATCCGTCTTTGTCCGTCGGTAGAGCAGAGCCAGGGCATGGACCGGTGCCAGGTTCATTTCGGTGCTGCCCGTGTCGACCAGTCGGCGCCCCCGACGTCGCTGACCGAGGAATTTCTCACACAACAGGTCGGCGATGCGTTCCGTGCTCTGCAGTGCCTGACGATCGCCGGTTTCCTCGTGCCACAGCAACAGTCCCAGCATCGCGTGGTAGTGGCCCCAGGCATCCCATGTCGGGCTGAGTCGATTTCGTGACAGACTCGCGTTGGGTGCCTTGCCGGTGAGGTGACAGTCCTCGGGCCAGGGCCCCAGGTAGCCATCGTCGGCCTGCAGCGAGATGAGCTCCGCCACGAAAGCCTGCAGGTGCCGGCGCAACACCGCATCCCCCGTAAGGCGCAGGATCTGCACGCCGGAGGTGATGTATTTGCCGGCGAATTCCCCCGCCCATGGCACCATGTCGCGCAGGGGTTGCCTGTCTCGGTCGCGGAACATATCGAGAATGGCGGGATTGGCGGCGGGTGTCGGCAGCAGCCACTGCGCGGTCACCGCCTGCAGATACTGTGCAACAGTCCCACCCAGCACGAATCGAGCCGATGGTGGGCGAGACATAAGGGGCTTGGCAGTCATCACAACTCCTGCAGATGAATCACGGCAATGCCGTAGATGATCAGTCGGGGTACGGTGAAGTGAATTTCGCCGCCGTCGCGATGGAAGCCGAGATCGACGCTGGCCGCGTTTTCAGGATCGAGCCACTGCAGGCGTTCCGCACGAGCCGCTGCCGGCAATCGCAGCCTGGCGGTGAACGGTCCCTGTTCGAGAGGGACTTCGTCACTCACGTTCTCAACCTGACGGTAATTGAGCCAGTGCAGGCAGATGCGTGTTCGGTCCTGCGTGCGCCAGGCGCGGACGCGGACAAACCATGGCGCATCGGTTACCAACCAGCGCATGCCGAGAAGTTCATCAAAGCCGGAGAGCAGTTGCTGACCGAGATCATCCGTCGACGGCAGCGGGAAGACATCGATATCGACACCGGGTGCCACTGTCACCCGGTCCGGTGCCCATGGGCCGTCAACGAGAGTCAGGATCTGGCCGCGATCGGCAGGCACGATACGGGTTTGCCCGCTCGGCTCGATCCAGTCTGCGAATGGTGATTCCTGCCGCGGTCGCCCATCCTCACGCAGCGCGCCAGTGGCACCGGTGAGAACAACCTTGCCTTTGCGCTCGCCGAGCCACCACCGCAGGAAGGCGACCTCCGCTGGTGACAGTCGTTGCACATCGGCCAACACCAGAGCGTCGTAGCGATCGCCACGGTCGACCAGCTGCTCGTCGAGGATGATATCGAACAGGAAGTGCTCGTTCTCTAGCATGGTCCCGATGCGGCGCAGCGCGTCGGTGCAACCGGACTCGGCGGCCACTTCCGCACGTCGCGGGTAGACGATGGCCAGCTCTGCATAGGGCTGTGCGCCGGCAAACAGATCATCGTGCTCGGCAAGGAAGCGCTGGTAGGGGTATACCCTTGTCCGGTATCGGTCCTCGGCGCCCACCACACGGTCATCCTCGCCGTGGGCCGCCCAGTGCACAGCAAGGCCGGAGCCGCCGTGAGCAGCCATTTCGGCAATCGACAAACGCCAGCGTGACCAATCGTACTTGTTGATGATGAAAGGCCGGCCATCGGCTGCGGCATACATAAAGCGAGCGGGCAGACCCATGTCAGCCAGCCAACCGTGATCAAAATAGGTCACGCCCTTGTGCGCGCCCTGGCTGTACCAGAGATAGGACTCATCCCTGGCCCATGATTCGGCCGGCAGCAGTGAGCGCTCGTCACGCGGCTTGAAGTCGTATTTGTGATACCACTGCGCCAGCAGCAGGTCGGGCTTCAGGGAACGGCCGTAGTCGACGAACAACGCATCGAAGGTCGCCTTGCGCAGCTCTGCAGACGCCCGTTCGACTTCCGTCGCAACGCGGGCCCGCAGGTCTGCGGGGCTCTCGGGGCGAGCCACGAGCAGGTCGCCCGCCTCGGCCCTCGAGTCGGCAGCAAAAGCGGCGATCAATTCAGCCGACGAAAAGTTTGCCTGCAGCCGCGGCCAGAGCCACGAGCGGCAGTGCTCGCACCGACAGAGGCTCTCAAACCCGTGGTGGACGTTGAAGCCATCCACGCCGAGATCCTCGATCGCCTTGCGGATCATCGGCTGCAGCGTCGCCCGCCACAAGGGGTTGGCCATACAGCCAGAATAGGTACGATACGGGCGGCCTTCGATGGGCCAGTTACGGATGTCACCCGCCGCGTCGACTTGCATGGCCTGTGACGGGTCTTCGCAGGGCCGTTGGGGGCCCAGCAACTCTGGCGTCCACAGTTTGTCCCACGCCTCCCAGAGCCCTTTGCCCGTTTCGTGGTCCCCGTAATTCCACGACATCGACAAGGTGCCCACGTATCGTGCCCCCTCGGCCTGGACCCGAGATATGAGATCCCGGGCGTAGTCAAGATTGGCTTCGATTCCCTGCAGAGGTTGGCCGGGAAACCAGCGCTCGACCGTGGGATCATCGGCCAGCCCATAGAACATGGGGCCGAAATTACCGGCCTGGACCATCTGCAGACGCCCTTCCCGCACGTGCTCGACCAGATCGAGTCGTTGCGGCGGGCACCAGTGCACGGTGCAGCGCTGAAAAGTGAAGGGAGGCATTGGCGCCGAAGATAGCTGGCCCCTACGGCCCGTCAAGGTGACGGCCTCCGTGGCGCCAGGCCCGTGGAAGACGCTATCTTGTGCGCTTCTCCAAAGGCGATCATGGACGCGATCTTGCGTCTTCCTGCCTTTCGTGATACGGCAGGCTGGCTCACCCCGCTCCAGGCCCGTTCGGCTCAGGACATCCACCAGAAGCAGGAGATCAACGATGCACTTTCAGGTATACCAGTCGTACTGGGGCATGGGTGCCCTGCCGTACGGCGGCACAGAGTGGAGCATGGAGGAAAGACTGGAAAAGATCGCTGAAGGCGGCTTTGACGGCGTGGAGTTCCTGATGGAGGACAAACAGCATCGGGAGGCCATGGTGCCGCTGTGCGATAAGTATCATCTCAAGCGCTCGAACATCGTGTTCCCCTGGACGGCCGCTGAGTTTGCCGACGACATCGCCGCAGCAAAGGATGGAGGCGCTTCCCATCTCAACCTGCAACCGATGCCGATCACGCGTAGTGTCGCCGAACCGATTCCGTACATCGTCCGTTGTATGGACATGGCTGCCGACGCCGGCCTGGAGTTGTTCTTCGAAACCCACCGCGACCGCACGACGACGGACATGTACTTCACCCTGGATCTGATCGACGCCGTACCCGACATGCAATTGTGCGGCGACCTGTCGCACTTTCTCGTGGGGCGCGAGTTCTCCGGGCCGCCGATCTCGGCGCAGAACCAGAAATACATGGACCAGATCGTTGAGCGTTGCGGCGCCTTCCACGGGCGCGTCGCCTCCCGCGAGCAAGTGCAGGTATCGGTCGCCTTTCCGCACAACAAGGTCTGGTTCGACCTGTTTTCGGGCTGGTGGGAACATGGCTTCCGGGCCTTCCGCCAACGTGCCGGGGAAAACTCGACGCTGACCTTCGTTGTTGAACTGGGGCCACCGACCTACGCCATTCAGGGCGCCGACGGGCAGGAGTTGTCCGACCGCTGGCAGGAAGCACTCATGATCAAGGACCGCGTGCGGGAGATCTGGTCGCGCCTGGAAGCGGAGGGCTGAGAGCGTGTTCAGTCAACAGATGAAGACCAGCTACGAAGAGAACGGTTTTCTCGTCGTCGAGGCGCTGTTCACCGACGAGGAACTGACGCCTGTGCGGCAGCGGATCGACGCCCTGATCGCCGACCCGGAGTCACGCCTGGCGGGCGTTGGTATCGGTCGTGAAGGTGACACGAAACCCGAGACAAAGGGCACCGGTGATGTCCGTGGTGCCAGCTTTCTCGTGCGCTTCGATCCCTTCTTTCAGAACTTCGCCCGCACAGCAAAACTGCTCGATCACGCCCGTGGCCTGCTGGGCCCCCGAGTCAAGGTGTTCCGCGATCAGGCCCTGTTCAAGCCGCCTCGCGGGCAGGCCAAACCGTTACATCAGGACCAGAGCTATTTCCTCGTGGACCCCGTCGATGATCTGGTCACGGCGTGGATCGCGCTGGACGAGGCGACGTTGGAGAATGGCTGCATGACCTACGTTCCGGGATCGCACAAACACGGCATCTTCCCCATTTCGTCGGACCCCGAGCGCCCTGTACATCACATTCCCGACACGGGTGAACTCGATCTGCCTGCTGCCGTGCCCTGCCCGGTGCCTGCCGGTTCGGTGATCTTCCACCACGGTTGTGCCTTACATGCCAGTGCCGACAACAACACCGATACCTGGCGCAAGGCGTTGATCCTGCACTTCGCCACATCGGAGGCGATGTCCGGTCGGGATGAACTGAACGAGCAGGTATCACTGGAGATCGACTGATGGGAGTGTTCTTCGATCTGGGTCGTCCCGTCATCGGTGGCTGGATGGGTGGTGGCTGGGCGACACACGACGAGGTGCGCGGCATCGACATCATCTGGGGCGGCGAATTCGGCCAGGAAGGTTCCATCCTTTTTGGCGTCGATGTCGACACGGGACAGGTGATTGAGCGGCACTGGATCGCGGGTCGCGAGTTCACCTGCAATGTCGATCCACGCAATGGTACGTTGTGGGTGCATACGTTCCACGGCCTGTATGAGTATGGCCACCTGCTGCAGTCATGGACTCCACAGCACGGCATGCGACATCATGGTTTTCCTCTGCTGAGTCGACAGCGATTCTACCACGGCTGTCTAGGGCCGGATGGGCGCCTGTGGATCGGCACGCATCCGGGGGCGCATCTGGTCAGCTTCGACAACGACACCGACAGCTGGACCGACCACGGTGTGCAGGCGCCGGAGCCGTTGCCGGCGACGCAGCAGGTCTGGTGCAATCCCCAGTATGTCGCCGCCAATGGCGAAGTCGTGTGCAACATCCAGCGCGATCCCTCCGGACGCATCGCCTATGATCCGACGACGGGCAAGACGCGCATCCTGCTGACGCGGGCGGAGCGCTTCGACGAGGATCCCCCGGCGGCCCGGCAACCGGATGCGGTGACACGCGGGATCACTGCCAGTTTCCAGCAGGAAGCCTGTGTTTATACCGTCGATGGTGAGGAACGCCGCGCCGACTACAAGCCCTCCGTAGCCACCGACATCTGCGGCCTGCACCGCGGTCCCCATGGAGACATCTACGGTTCGACGATCATCTCCATGCACATCTTTCGCTACAATCCCGCCGAGCGACAGTTACAGGATCTGGGGCGTGTTGGTTGGGGCGGCGGCGAGGTCTACGACGTTATCGCCTGTGACGATAAAGTCTACCTCGGCAGTTACGGCGGCGGCTATTTCGCCTGCTACGATCCGGCCAAGCCCTGGCAGCCGATGCCGGAACATGACGGCGAGCACGAACAGGCCAACCCGCGCAACTTCGGACGCCTTGGCGACGAGATGAACCGCCCCTTCGAGTACACCGTAGGTCCGGATGGCAAAATTTACATCGCTTGCCGCGCCAACTACCACGTCCCCGGCGGGGGGCTGGCTGTGTTCGATCCGAAGACGGAAGAAAAGGCACTGTATCGAGACGTGGACCAGAGCGTGCAGTCCGTCGCCTCTGACGACACCTGGGTCTATGGCGGCACCAGCATCCGCGGCGGCCGCGGCTGCCTGGAGACCACCACCGAAGCGCGCTTGTTCATGTTCTCTCCAAGCGAAGGGCGGCGGGTTTTTGAGTGCATTCCACAATGGGGTGCGATCACTGTCGGCAATCTTGCCTGCAGTCCGGTGACCGGGCTGGTTTACGGCTCAACCGACACGGGACATCTCTTCGCCTTCTGTCCGCAACGACGGCGCGTTGTCTGGCGTTGGGAGCTGGAAGATGCCGGCACACCCCTGATGGGGATCCCTGAAGCGCATGGCATCGTCCACCTTACCTGTGGCCGCGATGGTGATATCTATGGCGTCACACGGCATGCGGTATTCAAACTCGACGTGACAACGGACCGCCTTCTGCACCTGGACAAGGCGCCGATCCCCGATCTCTGCCAGATCGTCGAGGGTCCCGAGGACGGCGTCTTCTACATCGGTGCCAGAGGGCACCTGCTGGAGTACCACGTCCGTGAAACCCCGCACTTCCGCTAGCATGCATGGTTGAATTGTTCGGCACCTCCTCCTTCGATGACGCAGCGCGAAGCCGTCTCGACGCGGATGGTCACGTCGTGTTTCCGGAACTGTTAACGGATGACGCCCGCGCGCAGCTGACAACCGCCCTCGCCGGCATCCAGGCACTGCTGCCAGGTGACGAGCAGCACCGGCCGAATCATTACTCAGCGGAGTACGATCTGTTCCTGGCCTCTCTGATCCGCCACCCCCAGTTGCTCGCACTGGCCCGTGCTGTACTGGGTGAGAAGATCCGCTTCGACCATTGCGTGGCCCTCAATCGCCCCGGGGGCAATGATGGCACGAGCTGGCACAGCCACGCCTATGCCGAAGGGGATCCACATCTCGGCTTTCTGCGAATCTTCTTCTACGTAAACGGCTTCGTCCTGGGCGACGGCAATCTCAAGGTCGTACCCGGGAGCCATCTCTGTCGCGATGCGGAGATTCGCGCCGCTACAGATATCGAACTGCAACAGGGATGGATGCAGAACCGTGTGCATCCGGTGACGGGTGCGGCCCTGCAGATTGAGCCGTTGGCGGCGCCGCCCGGCTCAGTGGCACTCATGTGGACCCATGCAGCCCATGGCGTCAATCCGCGTCGCGCGGGCAGTGCCACGCGCTGGTCGGTGGTCTACGCCTATCGCAATCCTGGCGCCGAATCACACGCGCGCTGGCTTACGCCCGGGTTCGAACAGTCGATGGCTGGCACGGATGGATTGATGTCGCTGTACTGATCGTTGCCACAGCGATCCGTCTATCGATCAGTCGTGCTTGCGTGTATAGACCGTCAGGCCTTCCAGGTCCCCTATACGTCCGGGCAACAGCAGGCTGGCAAGATACCCGACGACGACACACGTCAGCACCGACACCGACGCATACAGCATGAAGTGCAGCGGCGTGTAGGCTTTGACCAGAACGGTGACGACAACGCTGACCACCGCACCCACGAGTGCCCCTGTGGCGTTGGCGCGCCGCGTCAGCAGACCGAGGGCGTAGACACCGGCAAAGCCGCCCCCGAGCAGCGACACCAGCTGTGTCCACATGTCATACAGTGACTTGATCTCAAGCGTCGCCATGAGCAGCGCCACCCCTGTTCCCATGATACCAATCCCCGCCGTGAGCCAGCGGGCAAGGACCATGCAGGATCGGTCCGTCACATGCGGACGGAAGCGACGGTAGAAATCCGTAACCAGCACCGTTGCCGTGCTGCTCATGCTTGAGTCAAGAGAGGACATGGACGCGGCGAACAGACCGGCGATGACAAGGCCGGTGACGCCGACGGGCATGCTCTGCACGATGAACAGAGGCAACGTATGAATGTTGTCCATCGTCGGACTCAGGTTTTCGGGGTGCGCGCGAAAATGGGCGAACAGGGCGCTGCCCAGTAGATGAAAAAGGACCGTTCCGGGCACAACGATCAAGGCCAGAAGAATGGCCGAGTTGCGGGCGGATTTGGCATCCGGTGTGGCCAGCACTCGCTGCACCATGACCTGATCGTTGGGAAACGTCGTCAGCTGCATCAGGCTGCCGAGAGCAAAGATCCAGAACACCGGGACGGTGAGATCCCACCCCAGCAGGACGCTGTCGAACTTGCCGTTGGCCTGGTTGCTGGCAACGAAGGTGGACCAGTCTCCATCCAGGCCGAAAACCATGATGCCGAAGGCCAGCATGCCGCCACCGAGCAGTACCGCACACTGCAGCACATCTGTCCAGATCACCGCCTCGATGCCACCCAAGACGGTGTAGATCGTCGCCAACACGCCCATGAGCGCCACGGAGATCATGACATCGAGGCCGGTCACCGCGGACAGAGCCATCGCCGGCAGCAGCAGCACGACACTCATGCGCCCCCCAACCTGAAAGGCCACACACAGCGCGCTGCCAAGGAGCCGCACGGAAAGACTGAATCGACGCTCCAGATACTCGTACGTACTCGTCAGGTCGAGACGGCGAATCAGCGGGATGACGATGAAAGCTGCAGGTAACCAGAAGATGGGACTCCACAGAGAGCCGAGACCGTAGACCTGATTGGTCACGTAGGTCTTGGTGGGGATCGCCATGAAGCTGATGGCGCTGGTCCCGGTTGCATACAGACTGATACCGGCGGCCCACCACGGAATGCGCCGGCCGCCGAGAAAGAAATCCGCACTGCTGCTGTCGCCCCGGGTGAAGTGCGCCCCGATCCACAACATGACCACCAGGTAGAGGCCGATGGCAGTGTAATCGAGCCAGTGCAGCGACTCGGGTGTGGAAGTAACCTTCATTTGGGAAACAACACCGTCGCTGCTGTCAACGGCGACCACGCCGCCCTTCCAGGGCGCAAAGTCTGCGCCGACTGCATCTGCCGACCACACACCCTTGACGACCCAGGTATCAGTGATCGTGTGGTAGATCAGCAACTCGCCTTGTTGCCGCCCACGACGCGGTGCCGTCAATACACCGATGTGGGACTGACCGGTGGCCAGGGCCAGGCCCCGACGCAGGTCAACGGGAGCGTCAGCAATCTGCACCCAGCCGCGCGCGCGGGTGCCGTCGAAGGGTATGGGGCGATAACTCCAGTTCTGTTGCGCTGTGTCACCGGCCCCCCCGAGCATGTATATGGCGCCGGCTCGTGCCACTAGAGCCGGGCGAAGACGCGGCGACGGACTGGCATCGAGATGTCGCCAGCGGGCCTCAACTTCGGACAGGTTGAGAGACAGCATCTGTCCGTCCGCTGCGGCTCCCTCTCCGGAGCGGCCACCGATGACGTAGAGCACGCCGTCCAGCACGACCGCAGAGGCATCGACACGGGGTGTCGGCAGATCGGGCAATGATCTCTGCTGCAGAGAGCGACCGTCCCAGTGCAGACGAAACACGCGGGCACTCGGCCCCGATGCGTCGATGCCACCAGCGCAGATCAAGCCCTCTGCCGTCGAGGCGGCAGCACCGCGGGCGATCGGGGCGGCAAGTGTCGCAATCACCCAGCTGGAAGCATCTGTCGTAAGAACGGCGACTGTCGAACTCAGTTGCTCGCCTTGCTGGCCCCCGGCAACCAGAAATACATCACCATGGGAGCCCACGAAGGCGCCATGCACCG
>CALFPI010000593.1 GCA_937919035.1 uncultured Gemmatimonadaceae bacterium | reverse complement strand
ATGTACGGCTCGACGAACGGGATGACAGCGCCCTGGCAGGCGGCGCCATCCGGCGACAGACCCGTCTGCGCTTCGGCAACGGCGACCATGCTCCAACGATGGATTTGCTGCTCTACTTGCCGGCGGCTGTCTCTGCGGGACCGGTGCCGGTTTTTCTGGGTCTCAACTTCTGTGGCAATCACTCAATCCACAAGGATCCCGGCATCCGCCTGTCGACGGGTTGGATGAGCGGCAAAGGTGAGAAGGGTGTCATCAATCACCGGGCGACAGAGGCTGGACGCGGATCTCAGGCCAGTCGGTGGCCCGTGGAACAGATCCTCGACCGCGGGTATGGCCTGGCCACGATCTACTGTGGCGATCTGGATCCCGACTTCGATGACGATTACGGCAATGGCGTGCACCCGCTGTTCTATCAGGTTGGGCAGACCCGACCCGGACCGGGTGAGTGGGGTTCCATCGGTGCCTGGGCCTGGGGGTTGAGCCGCGGTCTGGATCTCTTGCAGCAGGACCCCGATGTGGCAGCGACACGTGTCTCGGTGATGGGACACTCGCGCCTCGGCAAGACGGCGCTGTGGGCGGGAGCCAGTGATGAGCGCTTTGCCCTGGTCATCTCCAACAATTCCGGCTGTGGGGGAGCAGCCCTGGCGCGCCGCCGGTTTGGCGAAACCGTGGCCACGATCAACAAGGCCTTCCCACATTGGTTCTGCGACAATCACCGGCAGTATGATGAGCGGGAACACCTGTTGCCCGTCGATCAGCACGAACTCATCGCGCTGGCAGCCCCACGTCCGGTATATATCGCCAGCGCCGTGGAGGATCGCTGGGCAGACCCCAGGGGGGAATATCTGGCGGCGTTGCACGCCGGCCCGGTGTACGAATTGCTGGGGGGATGTGGCCTCGACAGCCGCCGCAGCCCGCAGATCGACGAGCCTCTCACGGAGATGTCCATCGGCTACCATGTGCGCTCCGGGGGGCATGACGTGACGAACTGGGACTGGGATCGGTGGATGGATTTCGCCGATCGTCACCTGCCATCGTGCGTGCTGCCATGAACGCCGATCCAGCTTTCTACCTGCGCCCCGTCGTCGATGGGCTCAAGACGCATTGGCCGGAGAATCGCGTGGTCAATATTGTCTGCCATGGCCACAGCGTGCCGGCGGGCTACTTCGCCACCCCCCGAGTCGATAGCCTCAACGCCTATCCGCATCTGCTGCGCGTGGCGCTGGCCGAACGCTTTCCCTACGCCGTGCTCAATGTCATTGTGTCGGCGATTGGCGGAGAATCTTCGGATGCCGGCGCCGAACGTTTCACCCGGCATGTGCTGACACATCGCCCGGATGTGGTCACCATTGACTACGGCCTCAATGATCGGCGCCTTGGATTGACGGCGGCGCGCCAGGCCTGGGAATCGATGATCGTCGCCGCCAGAGAGGTCGACGCCCGCGTCTTGCTGTTGACACCGACGCCGGACCTGACGCAGCGCACCGGGGCACAGGACGAGGAGCGCCAGCCGCTGCTCGATCATGCCCTGCAGATCCGGCAATTGGCCGTTGAACACGAAGTGGGTCTGGTCGACAGTCAGGCCGCCACCGCCGCCTACTGCCAGCAGGACGGCGAACTCTCCGATCTGCTCTCCTGGTCCAACCACCCCAACCGGGCGGGCCACGTCATCGTCGCCCGCGCCCTGCTGCGCTGGTTCATGCCCGCATGAGTGCGGGCTGGATTCTGTCTCGCTCACAAACCCCCATTCTGCCGGCGGATCGGCCATGGGAGGCTGATGCACTGCTCAGCGCCGTGGCGCTGCTACCCGACGCCGACGCCTCAGGTCTGCGCCTGTACTATCTGGTCCTGCACCGCCAACGTCCCCTCGACAACCTCCTCTGTCTGGCGCTGTCGGCGGACGGCCAACACTGGGAGAAGCCGGACCTTGGGGACGGCACGAACATCGTCATGCGCAGTTCCGGCCACGAGACAAGTTGGGGCGTGTTCATGCCGACACGGATCCTGCACGAACCGCAGGAACCGCGACCCGAATGGCGCTGGAAGATGCTCTACTGGGAACGGCTCGCGCTGGCCGCACCCGCCGGCATCTGCTTGGCGGTCAGTGCCGATGGTCTGTCCTGGCGCCCCCTGCATGATCGTCCCATCATCACCAATGCCAACGACGCCATGTCCATGGTCGCAGCGCACGCCGGCGTCGAAACACCGCTGGGGGCGGCAGGTTGGTTCCTCTATCAACAGACGTGGAAACACAACCCGGACCTGCCGCGGGAACGGGACAACCTCAAGCAGATTCACCGCTGTGTGTCGATTTGGCGGGGCCCTCTGGCATTCGATGGCTCGTGGGTCGGACCGGTGACAGTGCTGGCGCCCGACGAACAGGATGCAGCCGATCTGCAGCACTACTGGATGGTGCCCTTCCACACAGCCACGGGCTACGGTGGTCTGCTGCTGTGCCACCATACCCGCGAGCAGACCATGGACGTGCAGCGTGTCGCCAGTGTCGACGGCTGGTCGTGGGTTCGCTGCGACGAGCGGCGCGCCTTGCTGCCACTGGGTGGGCGCGGTGGTTTTGACTGCGGCATGGTGACAACCAAGGCACCCCCCTGCGCCTGGCAGGGACGGTTGCTGCTACCCTACAACGGCCGACCCACCTGTCATGACCAGGCGCAGCGATACGTCGGTGACCCGGAAGTGGCCCCCGGCATCGGTATGGTTGAACTCGATCCGAAACTCCTCAACCCGGGAACTGCAGATGCCTGACCGTCCTCTCGATGCTGTGATCATCGGCGCCGGCCACCGCGCCCTGACCTACGCCGCCTACGCCAAGTCCCATCCGCAGCAGTTGCGGATCGTCGGCGTCGCCGACTGTATCGAAAGGCGTCGTGATCTCGTGCGCGGCGAATATGCACTGCCAGCCGAGCGTTGCTTCGTTACGGCCGCTGAACTGGCCGCCGTGCCTCGCTTTGCTGACATCGCCATCAATGGCACCATGGACCATCAGCATGTGCCCACATCCCTGCCGTTGCTCGAGGCAGGCTATCATCTGCTGCTGGAAAAGCCCTTTGCCACCGGCGTGGATGAAATGTGGCAACTGGTCGAGGCGGCACGACACCACCAGCGGCACGTGTCGATCTGTCACGTACTGCGCTACACCCCCTTCTATGCCGCCATTCGGCAGCAGGTAGCCGATGGTGTCATCGGTGACCTGCTCAACATCCAGGCGGTGGAGCATGTCTCCTACCATCACATGGCCGTCGGTTTTGTGCGCGGCAAGTGGAGCAAGGAGTCGTACTGTCAGTCGACGATGCTCATGGCCAAGTCCTGCCACGACCTGGATTTGATCGCTTGGATGCATTCCGGCATACCCGCCGTCCGTGTATCCAGTTTTGGCAGCAATCTCCAGTTCCGCGCCGAACGTGCACCGGAGGGTGCCGGCACACGCTGCCTGGTGGACTGCTCCATAGAAGCCGACTGTCAGTACTCGGCGCGAAAACATTACATCGACCATCCACAACGTTGGTCCTTCTACGTATGGGACACCATCGAACACATCAACGAGCCGACGATCGAGGACAAGCTCGAATCCCTCAGGGGCGACAATCCCTACGGCCGTTGCGTGTGGAAGTGCGACAACGACGTTGTCGACCATCAGTCCGTCGCCATCGAATTCGCCGATGGCGTGTCGGCAACACTGAACATGATTGGCGGCTCGGCCAAACCGACGCGCTCGCTGCATCTGGTTGGCACGAAAGGCGAGATTCAGGGCGTCATGGAGGACAGCCGCTTCGTCATCCGCCACATTGACCCGCGACCGGGGCATGAGTTTTCGGAAGAGGTCGTCGACCTGCGACAGACCGGCGACATGACCGGCGCCTTCGGCGGCCATGGCGGCGGCGACATGCGCCTGGTGGAAGATTTCCTCAAGGTCGTGCGTGGCCAGGCACCGTCGCTGTCAACGACGGGTATCGAGGATTCGGTCACGGGACACCTGCTGGGTTTCAGCGCCGACCGCGCGCGGCGGGAGTCTCGCGTCGTCGAGCTGGAGCCCATGGTAGAGGAACACGCAGTACAACTGTGAGCAACGCCGGGTCGCACGTGTTCACCTACGGTACGCTGACGATCCCGCGGGTCATGGAGGTCGTGACGGGCCACACCTTCATCGCCGAACCAGCCCTGTTGCAGGGCTACGCCCGTTATGCCCTGCGCGGCGAGACGTATCCGGGTCTGGTCTGTGAGGCGACGGCTGCCTGCGATGGTGTGCTGTGGCGCCGGGTCGACGACGACAGCCTGCGGCGACTCGATGCGTTTGAGGGGGACTGGTACCTTCGGCAGCCAGTGATCGTACTTGTAGATGGCGTGTCGGTGGCGGCTGAGACCTACGTGCTGGTCGAGGCACAACAGCATCGTGTGTCCCATCGGCGCTGGCTGCGGGACCGTTTCGAGCGGCGCTTTCTGCAGGACTTCCTGGCGAAGTATGCCAACGAGCCATAGATACGTTCCTTCGACCTGACGAGACTGCAAGCATGACCGAGACAACCCGCACCTTCGCCACTGTCGGCGCCGTTTTCATGGCCATCGCCGTGGCGCTGGGTGCCTTCGGGGCCCACGCCCTGCGTGACCGGGTCGCCGCCGAGTTGCTGGTCGTATGGCAGACGGCGGTGCAGTACCACGTGTACCACGCGCTGGGTCTGTTCGTCGTGGCGGCGGTGGCGTTCCTGCTGCCGGAGAACAGCGGGGTGCGCCTGTCGGGGTGGCTCATGACGGCGGGGATCCTGCTGTTTTCCGGCAGTCTGTATGTGCTGGTGCTGACCGGGGTGCGTTGGTTGGGGGCCGTGACGCCACTGGGGGGCACGGCTCTCATTGCCGCATGGCTGCTGCTGGCGTGGAGCCTCTTGCGGCCATGAACACCATACCGCGACAACGGGCCCGCGATCTTGGCATCGTCATTGGCGACCTGCCCACGGGGCCGCTCAATGCGATCACCGATGTCCCAGGGGTCCGCGTCGGGCATGTGTCACTGGTGCAAGGCACGGGACCGTTGCGCATCGGCCAGGGCCCGGTTCGCACCGGTGTCACCGCTATTCTGCCGCCCGGTGTCGACTGGTGGTCGAACCCGATGGAGGCGGGCAACTTCGTCATCAACGGCGCCGGTACCACCGCCGGATTATCCTTCCTCGATGAGTACCATCGCCTGGAAACACCCATCCTGCTGACCAATACCCTCAGCGTGGGTTCGGTATACGAAGGAATTGTACAGTACATGGTTGAGCACATATTCCGCGGTCTGGGCCATGTGCCGTGGTTCAACCCCGTCGTCGGCGAGACCTCGGACGCCTATCTCAATGACATCGGCGGACTCCACGTGCGGCCCCACCATGCCATGGAAGCCATCGCTGCCGCCGCCGGCGGTGCCGTGGCCGAAGGCTCTGTCGGTGGCGGCGTCGCCATGGGGGCCTTCGGCTGGAAGGCCGGCATTGGCACGTCGTCACGGGTGGTCGAGATCGGCGACGAGCAGGCCACTGTGGGTGTACTGGTGCAATCCAACTTCGGCGGCACCCTCACGGTGGATGGGGTA
>CALFPI010000592.1 GCA_937919035.1 uncultured Gemmatimonadaceae bacterium | reverse complement strand
CGCTCCGATGGCGCCGGCACTTTGACACTGGACCATAAGGGGGGTGCGATGTTGATCGTGCTGCGTGGCGCTGCGGGCTTCCTTGGCGGCAAGCGCTACGCCAACAGCGGGGTTGTACATCTGCGCTACACCTGGAAAGCCACCAATCTGGTGCATCCCGAGGTCTTTCTTCAGGGAGACTACGATCGCGCCCGGCGCCTCGAAGCACGCTCCCTGTTCGGCAGCGGCGGCCGCTGGAACCTGCTGCGCGCTGAGCGCCAGATGCTGGCTGTGGGCAGCGCCCTCATGTGGGAGCGGGAGCGTCTGGATGTGCTCCCCGGTGACCCGCACGAGGACCGTACGTCGACGATGCGGCTGAGCACGTACGTCAATCTGTATGCGGCGACCGAGCACGGTGTGGCTCTGTCGACGACGGCCTACTATCAGCCGGTCCTGACCGATTTTACCGACGCACGGTTGCTGGGGACCATCCAGCTGACGACACCGATCATCGGTCCCCTGGAGCAGACGACGGTCGTCGACTTCCGTATCGATGGGGACCCCCCAAAGGGCGTGAAGGATACCGATGTGCGGTTGTCGGCTAGTTTCGGCGTGAAATTCGGCGGTTGAGCGGCTGCCAGACCGTCACAACCGGGCGCGAACGGCGGCGGCAACGGCGCTGGCACAGGCCTGTATTCCCGCTTCGCTGAGGTGCAACTGATCGTCACTCAGCAGGGCGTCACAGTCGGCGGCGATGACGGCATGCAACTCGTTGACGGGGATCTTTCGCTCAGCCATGACGATCCGCGCCGCCGCGTTGTAGCTGTCGATCTCTTCGTTGCGCCAGGACCATGTGTCGGAGCGGAAGGGGCGCTGGGGATGCACGGGGGTGTTGGTGGCAAAGAGGACGCTTGTGCCGACGGCGACCAGGTGCTGGCAGATGAAACCCAGATTGCCGGTGTAGACGTCGAGGGGCATCTGCACTGGGGCCCGATTGGGGTTGTGACCGATATCGTGGAGGCCATTGTTCCAGTGCACGACGGCGGGATCCGGGAACTCCGCAAGCCAACGACCGAGGGAGGCCAGCGTGAACAGACTGAACTGGCAATTTTCCGCCGGTCCCCAGACCTCGTGGCCCTCGGCTGCCAACTCCTCGGCAACTCGGGCCTGGTAGCTCATCCGGATTGAATCACCCAACAGCATGACTCTCGACATAATCTGTTCCTGCTCCTTGTCTGAAGTGAGATTCAGCAACATAGGCTCTGCAACGCGGTGGCGCTGCGATTCACAGCAGCGCTTATCCTTGTTGCACTCAAGAAGAGGAAGATGAAGCAATGGCAGACGTTGAACTGACGAGCACTCTCATGAGCCTGGAACTGTTTGATGGTCTCGAACAGGATCAGGCACAGAACATCACCAGGGCCTGCACGGAACGGGTGCTGGCGCCAGGTGAAGTTCTGTGCCAGGCGGGGACCGTCGATGACCGACTGATTGTGTTCCTCGCGGGCAAACTGCGCATCGAATCCGAAGAGGGTGTGCTCCTGTCGGAGGTAACAGAAGCGCGGATCCTGGGCGAGATGGGTGTCCTCATCGGCCAGGCGCGCAGCTCCCGTGTTGTTGCCGACGAGCAGACGCGGATCCTGGAGTTGACGGGGGAGGCGCTCCAGCGACTGGTGGACGACACGCCGGAGATGGCACAATGCATGCTGGCCAATCTGTGCGCCCTGCTCTACACCCGGTTGCATGGTGCCAACGAGAAGATCGGCGAGCTGCGTGCCGATCGTGACCGCCTGCAGGCACGTCTGGATGAGCGCGCCGGTTGAAAGGAAGATGAGATGAAGCGTTGTCTGTTGGCCGGGCTGGCGCTCAGCCTGATGCTGTCCATGGGCTGCGGCGATCCCTGCGCCTCACCCGAGAGCGAGGCGATCCTCGCCCGGGCTGCCGCCGAAGAGGGTGCGATCCGAACCGAGTCCGGCCTTGTGTTTCGCCAGCTGCAGGCCGGA
>CALFPI010000591.1 GCA_937919035.1 uncultured Gemmatimonadaceae bacterium | reverse complement strand
GTAGAGATCGATCGCCGCGGCAGATTTGGGCGCGTTGAGCAGAACAGGGCGTCGCCTCTCGCAAGCATCGAGAATCTTGTCATCGTTGCGCACGTAACCGATGTATTCGACTTCGGTCGAGAGATACTGACGCACGAGCTGCACAAAGCGGTGTACTTCGTCGATGTGGCGCTTGGAACGCACGCGATTGAGGATCAACTTCGGCCGGTACTCCGCCAGCATCGCCTTGGCCTGCTGACCTGCCAGTGGATCCACAGCACGCAAGCGCTCGAGCAGGTCTTCCATCCGGCCACTCTTGCGTCCCGCTTCGCGCGCGAAGAGCGAAATCAGGTCGGCGAACTGCTCGTTCTTGGCGAACAGACGCTTCAATTTTCGGTATACCGTGTTCTTGAGAAACCCGTAGGCATCGACCCGAGCCTGGGGCTCAGGTGTGGTGACGATGATACCTTCATTGGACAGGGCGAATATGTCCAGGGTGTTATAGGCCGAGCCAGCACCCAGATCGACGAGCACGAAGTCCGCATCCAGACTCTGAATGTGCCGGATCAGTTTGCTTTTTGCCGCATGGGACAGGTTGGCCATGCCCACCAACTCACTGCCACCACAGATGAGCCGCAGATTCTCGTTCGGTGTCGGCAACAGGACGTCCTGCAGTGTGCCGACCTCGCGCGTGAGGAACGTGCTCAGGCTCCTTGGCGGAGACACCTGATCGAAGAACAAATGCAGGTCGGCGCCACCCAGATCGCCGTCAACGATGATGACCTTATACCCCAGCAACGACAAGCCCACACCCAGATTTGCGGTGAGCGTCGATTTGCCGGTGCCTCCCTTGCCGCCAGCAACGGGCCAGATGATGGTGTCTGGCACCTTTGTATCAAGGACAATGACGTTGGCAGGCGCCGCTACGACGCGTTTGATTTCAGGCTCGATCTCGAGCTGTGCTGACATGGAGATTGAGGATCCTGGCAGAAGAGGGGTGCAACAACGGGTAACGGTACACGTTTCGCGATTCGGGTGTCAAGAGGACCCGGGGCAACCGTCCCCCGTTCTATCGGCATTCCCCTCTGTCTCTGCAGGACCCGATGAGCAGTTGCCCGAAGCTGGTGACGGCCTACATTCGCCCCTGTCCGCACACTCGCAACGAACGGCCAGGTCGTGTCCAATCCGCACCCAACCCGTGACTTCACCGCGACTACCTTCGTGGTTCGAAATGGATCCGCCTTATTGTTGTGGCACAACAAGATCAAGGCCTGGTTGCCACCGGGAGGGCATATCGAAGTCAACGAACTGCCCGAAGATGCCGCACTTCGAGAAGTCGCCGAGGAGTGTGGCCTGCAGGTTCAGCTGCTGACCACCGGTGCTGAAGCCGGGCCCCTCGGGCAGGTGCAGCGCCTGCATACGCCCGTCTGCGTCCTGCTCGAGGACATCGAGCCCGGCCATCAGCATATCGACCTGATCTACTTCGCCTGCACCGTCGATGACCGCCCCCCTCAGCTCAATGAACGAGAGGCTGCACAATTCCGCTGGTGCACATGGGACGACCTGGCGGCTGGCGACATTGAGGAGGATATCCGTGTTCTGGGGCGACAGGCGATCGAGGCCGCGCGGAAAGAGACCGGCGCATGACCAGTCTCGTCGTGACATCACGCAGGTTCCTGGCCCATGATATGGGCGTCGGGCACCCGGAGAGACCACAGCGACTCGAGGCAATTCTGGCCCGCCTTGAGCGAGCCTCGATTGTCGGCGTGGAATGGCTCGAGCCAACCATGGCGCCGCTGGACGCGATACTGGCCAATCACAGCAAAGAGCATGTCGAGTTGATCCGGATTCTCAGTGCCAGCAACCGCCCGCGAGCTGTCACGCCCGACACAGTCGTCGGCCCGGCAACCTGGGAGGCGGCTCTGCTCGCCTCTGGTGGCGCACTGGCCGCCGTCGATGCCGTGCTCGCAGGCCGTGCTGACAATGCCCTGTGCCTGCATCGCCCCCCCGGGCACCACGCCGAACGGGAAGCAGCCATGGGTTTCTGCTTCTTCAACCACGTTGCCATTGCCGCTCGCCACCTGCGAGCCAGCGGCGTCGAGCGTGTCGCCATTGTCGACTGGGATGTGCACCATGGCAACGGCACGCAGGACGCGTTTTATGAAGATGCCAATGTGTTTTTCTGCAGCTTGCACCAGTCACCCCATTATCCCGGCACGGGTCCGGCCAACGAAACCGGTGCCGGCGAAGGCGTCGGCACCACGTTGAACATTCCTCTGGCGGCCGGTCTGGGTGACGAGGAATATGCCGCCACCATGGCGGCACTGGTGATCCCTGCGTTGCACGAGTTCCAACCGGGGTTCGTGCTGATATCGGCTGGGTTCGATGCCCACGCGCAGGACCCGCTGGGTGATATGGAGATGACCCAGGCAGGCTTCGCCGCGCTCACCGAGCAGATCACGGCTTTCGCCAGGCAGTGCTGCGGCGGCAGATTGGTCAGTCTCCTGGAGGGTGGCTACGACCTGCAGGCGACAGCTGCGTCGGTGCAGGCCCACCTGGAAGTCCTGGCGGCCTAATGCTTCTGCCCGGCGTCAGGCGGGCCGGATAAAGGTGTGAATATCAACGCGATGCTCGAGTGAGTTCCACGTCACCGGTACCTCAT
>CALFPI010000590.1 GCA_937919035.1 uncultured Gemmatimonadaceae bacterium | reverse complement strand
GTCATGAAATGGAGGAAACCTTCCAGTACATTGAAGGTTTGCGCACCGATGCCAGCCTGGTGCAACAGTCGCTCCAGTGGCTTGGCGAGGATAAGGGCAAGGGAAAGGCTGGGGCCGACCGCTCCAACTGACGCATGGAACTCCTTTTTCTCTTCGGCGGCGGCTGCGTGGTGCTGCTCATCATCTCTCTCGTCATACGCGAGAGCACGGAACAGCGACTGCGTCGCCTGCGCACAGACTTCATGTCATTGCGCTCACAGGTGCGCCTGCTCGAGGACCGTATGAAGTCGTATCAGGCCGTACGCTCCCAGGTGCGTGAAGTCCTGCAGCGTATCGACAGCCGCAAACTGAGCGCCACCGACACGATCGAGAACATCTACGACAAGCTGCGAGAATTGCATCTGTTTCTGCGGGAGGAGGAATTGCCGAAGATGGAGGGTGACCGGGTGAAGCAGGAAGCGGAGACCGAGAGAGTGGGCGCCTGATGCAGTATCGACGTTTCGGCAAGACGGACTGGCAGGTCAGCGAGATCGGCCTGGGTGGTTCATGGTTCTACGGCCGGCCGGAGTTTGGTCTGCAGCCGGTGTCCTACGGCACCCGTGTTGTCGAGCGGGCCCTGGAACTTGGCATCAACTATTTCGATACGGCCCCGCTGTATGGCAAGGGTCGCAGCGAAGAGGTGTATGGCCACGCCCTGAAGGGTGTCGATCCCGAGAAATACTTCCTGGCAACGAAGGTCGGCTACTTTCCCGAGCCCTTTGACTATACCCGTGACACCGTGCTGCGCGGCTTTGAAGCCAGCCTCAAGCGTCTGCAGCGCGACCGTGTGGACCTGGTGCAGATTCACGAATCAGAGCAGGCCGGCTGGGACGGCGTCTTTGGCAAGGGGCGCACCCTCGAGACGCTGCGCGAACTCCGCGAGCAGGGCCTGACAACTCACATCGGCCTGACGGGTTCCGATCTCGGGCTCATGGCGAAAATCCTGCGGGAGTGTGATGACTTCGTCTCCGTCATCACCTTTCTCAAGTACGACCTGCTGGTGCAGGATGCCAAAGAGGAACTGATGCCCGCCGCCGTCGACACCGATACGGCTGTCATTCTGGCGTCACCGCTGCATGGCGGGCTGCTGGGCTCCAAACGTGATCACTGGCGTGAATCAGGACGGTTTGCCGACCTCTATGACAAGCAGGAACGGGTCGAGGCCGTGCTCTCCCGGCACGGCCATGAGTCGACGATCGACGCCGGCTTGCGATATCTTCTGACAGATCCTCAGGTGGGCATGATTCTATCGGGTGTTGCCAGCGTCGAAGAACTGGAGACCTCCGTCGCAGCAGCGGACGGCCGCCACTTCAGCCCGGAGCTGATCGCCGAAATCGAAGCCGCCTGAGACCCCCTACACACCTCTTACCAGCGAAGAACCCATGTCCGCCACCCGCGTCGGTTTCATCGGCCTCGGCCACATCAGCATCCATGCTCATCTTCCCGGACTGGCCCCACTGGTCGAGGCGGGTGATGTCGAACTCTCAGCCTTCTGCGACATCAGCGAGGAAGCTCTCGCCACGCAGGCCGCCGCCTTCGGCGCCAAAGCGACCTACACCGATCACCACGAAATGTTCGAGCGCGAACAACTCGACGCTGTCTATATCAATCTGCCGCCGACGCTGCACACCGATCAGGTGACGATCGCCGCCGACAAGGGCATCGCCGTATTCGTTGAAAAGCCCGTGAGCCTCGACATGGCGCAGGCCGTCGAGTTCTCGCGGCAGGTCGACAAGGCCGGCATCGTCTCACAGGTGGGGTTCATGAGTCGCTACTACCCGTCGTCCGAGAAGGTCTGTCAGCTGTTGGCGGAGCGCACGCCGCGGCACGTGATGATCAACCTGTTCTACAGCGGCAAGCCGGTACGCTGGTGGACGAGCCGCTACGAAGAGTGTGGTGGCTCTTTCGTCGAGAACACGGTGCACATGGTCGATCTGGTCCGCTACTTCCTTGGCGACATCGCCGACGTTTCCGCCTTTTACCAGTGGCGCCAACGGGGTGAGGGTCCCGAGATGATGAACATGCCCCATGTGTATGACGTGAATTACCGCTTCGCCTCTGGTGTCCTCGGCAACGCCACGACATCTCGCGTACTGACCAATGCCGATGGCGCCGGGCGCCGCGACGTCGTGCTCGTCTGTGACGACTCGATGATCGAGTGGTCCACGGGCAAAGTCATCGACAACGACAAGACCGTGTGGGAGGAAGAGACCCAGGGCCGTTCGGCCTTTGCCCTGCAGGCACAGGCCTTCATCACCGCCGTAAAGGCGCGTGACAGATCCCTCATGCGCAGCCCGTACGGTCCCAGCCTCAACAGCCTGGCTGCCGTCCTCGGCGCCAACGCCTCCGCCGAACGCGACGGCGAACGCCTGAGCCTGGCCGATGTTCAATCGAGCCAGGTCTCCTGGAACCCGATGTTCTGCGCCGGCCACGGCACGCCCACGCTCGACTGACCCTGGGGTGGCCCGCACCGACTCTGTGCACCTGAGCGATCTGTTCCCGTCGCACGATCGCCGCTACCACACGTGCCGCATTCCCGCCCTCGTCACGACGATGCAAGGGACAATCCTTGCATTTGCCGAAGGACGACGGGGAGGCGGCGCCGATGATGTTCCCATCGACCTGTTGCTCCGTCGGAGTACGGACGACGGGCGCAGCTGGTCGCCTGCGGCGATCGTGGTGACCGATGGCGACCGGACGTGTGGCAACCCATGTCCCGTGGTGAATCGAACGTCCGGTGAGGTCCTGCTGCTGTACTGCAAGGACAACCAGCAGATGTTCATGACGCGGAGCACCGATGAAGGCGCCAG
>CALFPI010000589.1 GCA_937919035.1 uncultured Gemmatimonadaceae bacterium | reverse complement strand
AAAACGGGTGGCATGGTTTGGCCGGGAACAGCTGGACTACTTTCGGGCTCAAATTGACAACCGAGCGCGCACCTGCTTCTCGGTGGGCCACAAAGCCTGCTACGGAAGCGAGCAGTGCCTTGCTAAAGTGGAGCGTCGAGGGGTGGTAGCTGGTGTACGGCGATTCCTCAGAGACGAGACGCTGGAACTCAAGCTCAAAGGTGTTGCCACTGCCGTCGATGTCTGCAGCACGCGCCAGGCGAGCGTGGGCGAGGTAGGGACCGGTGAAGTGCCACTTGGGACCCATCTCAAACCAGGCAGAGAAGGTCAGATCGACGCCTTTGGCATCTTTTTCTGGGGCGCTCAGTCCATTGATCAAATCGATCAATTGTCCCGGGAGTTCGTCGTCGAAAACCATGACGATGCGCCCCGATCCGTCATCAAAGCGCAAGTGGGTCTCGCCCAGAGATCCCTGGGCCACTTCGAAGTGGGTCGGTAGGTACTGACCCCAGGCCGCGTTAAGGCGGGTGGGGGACAGGCGGTCGTCGAGTCGTAGGCAGTCGCTCATCGCCGATACGACGGCGGGAGCCACCGTGAGGGCGGCGATGGCGAAGAGTATTCGTGCAGGACTTGTGGGCGCCACAACGTTGTCCTGTGAAATGATTTCTTCTGCGTGAAAAAGCTGCAGCGATTGCACCGATTCCAGCCAGCGATATGGCGAAATAGGCCGCCATTTGGCGTACGGTGTAGCATGGCGGATTCCTGTGGGTCCGTCAAGCTTTTTCGTCGTGAGACTCAGAGAAGGCGACAGCCTGCTGGTGATCGAGGCGAGGGGCGCCTATCGGAGGACCTGAGCGCTGGGCCGCCGCGCGCCTGCGCGCGGGTGGAAGTCCTTTCGTGCCGCTACCGCAACAACAGCATTCTCCGCGTACGTACACCTCCGCCCGCACGCAGCCGCGATAGATATATGCCGGTTGCCGCCGGTCTGCCGTCGTCATCGAGACCATCCCACGCAACTCGATGCGGGCCGGCCCGCCGTTCGGCTGCAACCAGGCGCCGCACGCGCTGTCCCAGCAGGTCGATCACGTCCAGTTCGACGAAGCCGGATTCGGCCAGCTCAAGGGCGAGGACGGTGCCGGCGTTGAAGGGATTCGGGTGGTTGAAGTGCAGGGCGAAGAGGGCGGGAGGGGTCGACACTGCCGCACCTTCGACGATCTGGGCCGGAATCTGGCCGTCGTTGAAACGGGAGCTGATGAGCCGCACGGTCCCGGGATAGAAGCCGACGGCACCGCTTGGATACAGCCGGAACAACTCGCCCGGCCCGCTCGCGGCGACGACACCCGCCAGGACGACGCGCAACACGTAGGGTGACCTGGCACCGCCCGGGGCGCGCGCCGGCCGTGAGGCCAGCAGAAAGCTCGGCAGGTCACGGGCGCGCTCGATATGTGTTGCCGCCACATCCTCCCACGCCAGCAGCAGATCACCAGAGATGATGTCGGAGCGATCGTCCAGCCACACGGAGAGATACTCGGCCGTGTGGCGCAGCTCCAGTCGGCGGTCCATGCGTGTTGCGAGTTTGGCGCCCGCCGTGGCGCCAACCGCATCGGCACCGTCGCCGGCAACCGCAACCGGCTGTGGATGGTTGGCAGCGACCGACTCCTGCACCGGGAAGCGCCGGCGCAGACCGACGCGATGCTGCAGCACGAGGGCGGCGTCGAAGGGCGTGATGACGCCGAAGGGGGCGAGGGCGTCGACGTTGGCTGCCAGGGAATCGCGCCCGGACAGGTCCGGGGCCAGCACATGGTGCAGGATGCGAGCCGCGTCGAAGGCCTGCAATTGACCGTCGCCGTCGGCATCGCCGAAATGTCCAAGAACATGGGTGGTGTCGGCTACGCGAACTGAGTCGCCGACGGTCGGTGTAGCATCCACATATGACGACAGCAAGGTGTCGTTACCGGTGTCGGGGCCGGTAACGGTCGAGGTCGCGACATGGCCGAAGAATGTACTGTCGTTGAGGCCGATCTCTAGCAGTCGGGCACTTTGTGTAGTAGCTGTGACGCGGCCGACAATGGCGACGATCGCCGTGTCGACGGCGTCG
>CALFPI010000588.1 GCA_937919035.1 uncultured Gemmatimonadaceae bacterium | reverse complement strand
GTCTGACGGTGAATCGCTGCCAACCTGATACCGGGTCCAATCATCGGGCGCATTGAATTTGTAGACATACAGTTCGCCGCCGCGACGACCGAGGATGTATTCCGGGCGACCGCAGCCATCGAGATCGACGAGTGCCGTCTGAGCAAACCCCCGCCCTTCCAGGCTGGTATCGATGATGTGGGGTCGATAGCGAAATGTCACGCGCGCCTCCCTCCGTTGTCGATCACATGGGTCCGATACGCTCGGACCCTCTGTCCATGGCCAGCATGGACGCGTCGAAACTCTTCTGCAGCAACTGCATCTTCAGGCCCTGCTGAGCCGCATCATCCCACAGGTTGTCGAACTCCAGAGGATCGACCTGCAGATCATACAGTTCGCCCAGATCGTGACCGTGGTAGAGGGTCAGTTTGTACCTCTGGTCCCGATACATGGTGGCGAAGCTCCCATCCGGCTCGTCCAGAGCATCGTAGTACTCGCAGCGCACCGCATCCCGATGATGGGCTGCATCCGCCGCTCCCGTGAGCATGGATAACAGGGACCGACCCTGCACACGTGGGGATACCGGTTCCCCGGCAAGTTCCATGAGTGTTGGCATCACATCCAGCAATTCCACCAGGGCGTCGCTGCGCAGCCCCGGCGCAAAGTGTCCCGGCCACGACAGAATGAGCGGCACGCGCACGAGCCCCTCATAGAAGCGGCAGCCCTTCTGAATGAGGCCGTGATCACCAAGCATCTCGCCATGATCACTCATGAAGATGATCACCGTGTTGTCCCGCTGCCCTGACGCCTCCAGCGCTTCGATCATGCGACCGACCTGGTCATCGATCAGCTTGATCATGGCATAGTAGGCAGCCTGCAGCGTCCGGTGATCATTGCCGCCCAGAGCCGGCACATCTCCAGCGCCTGGCGTTGGTGTACGCGGCACAGCGGGGCTGTTGATATCGAGTGTGCCCGGGTGTCGCCCCTGCGACTGAAAATCGATCGCTGCGAGCCGCTCCTGCTGCTGCAGATCGGACGCACGGAAGTGGGCCCCCGGCATGGCGGCAGGATCGAACAGATCACGATAGCTCTGCGGCGGATTGAAGGGCGGGTGTGGATCGTAGATGTTGACACTGGCCAGCCACGGTCCACGCCGCTCCTGCGTCATGAATTCAATGGCCTTCTCCGCACACCAGGTGGTCTGGTGGTATTCGGCGGGCACGCCCTGCGGGTTCTTGGTCAACGTACCGAGGTGGGCACCCCTGGAGCGGACCCAGTCCGCATAGTCGTGACCCACGGGCCAGTCATCCCGTGGCGCATGACTGTACTGCCAGTATCCATAGCCATCGTCGGTGCGCTCTTCGATGCGTCTGTAGGCACTGGACAGATGCAGCTTGCCAATCAGGCCGCAGTCATATCCCGCATCAGCGAGCAGCTTCGTCACCAGGGGTGGCTGTGAAGGGAAACTGGCATTGCCGTTGCCGCCCACATGTACGGTACTGGCATACTGTCCCGTCAGGAAACTGGCGCGGCTCGGTGTGCAGATCGGACTCTGACAGTAGGCGTGGGTGAAGGCGACACCCTCGGCGACGAGACGGTCGATGTTCGGCGTGATGACGTGCGGATTGCCGAGAGCGCCGATCGTGTCAAAGCGTTGCTGGTCGGTGCAGATCCACAGGATGTTCGGTCGATTGTCTTTCATGGGCCGTCGTAGTTGCTCTTTCTCACAGGCGGGTTGGTGAAGACGCAATAGTATGGTCGGCAACCGGGGCGTGCACGGGGTTGCTGGCGACGATGGCAAGACCGTACCATCGGTTCTTCGATCTCCCCACAGCCCGTTCAGGAGCCACGATGCCGACAACCTCGCAGAGTCCCCGAGCCCCTTTTGAGCTGGTGCCACCAGATGAGGTCGACAAGGCGGTCCGGGTTTTCCACCGGGACGGCTTCGTCGCCATAGAAAACGGCCTGTCGGTGACGCAACTGGAGCGGGCCCGTCAAGGCGCGCAGCGAGTCATCGACGAACAGACGGCAGCGATTCCTCTGGACAAGGCCAATCGTGGACACGCCCGCTATTCCTTTGGTGCCCAGCACCATCATCCGGAGTGGACCCAGCTGATCGAGATTCCCCATCTGCTGGCAATTCTGCAGGCCATCTTTGGCAGCGATGGGTTCCACTGCTCCGGCGCCGGTGGGGATTACTCCTTGCCGGGTGCCCGGATTCAGGCGCTGCACTCCGACATGGGTGACAGTCTCAACGATCCGGACGGCCGGGTCACGATCTTCGACCTGCCCACACCATTCATCGTCATCAACTTCCCCATGATCGACTTCCGCCGGGAGAACGGCGCCACACGGTTTGTGCCGTGCACACACCGCACCCGCCTTCGACCACCCGCTCTGCAAGACGAGCCGCAGTGGATGCAGGAATCGATCGTCGAAGTCCCTGCCGGCACAGCACTTGTGCGCGACGTGCGCTGCTGGCACGGTGGCACCGCCAATGACTCGCAGGAGACACGTGCCATGACCAGTGTCGGCTACTACGCGCCCTGGTTTCACCGACCCGGCGGGCCCTCGGATCCCATGCCGCGTGAGCTCTACGACACCCTCGGTGCACGCGGTCAGCTCATGTGCCGCAATCTGCTGGAAATCTGACGGCGCATGCGCCAGGGGCTCTTCAGGGCCACTGCTCGTGGGCAACCTGGTAGCGCGCCACAGCCTCTTCATCCAGTTCGACACCGAGGCCCGGCCCATCCGGCACGACGGCACGTCCGTTTGCCACGAGGGGTTGAGCCAACAGGCTGTGTTCGTGTACGAAGTTGCCACAGAGGTCACTGCCGAAGGTGCAGTTCGGTGCCGCCGCCGAGGCGTGCAGCCTGAATACGTCGAACAACCCCAGATCGACATTGGATGCCTGCCACACGGGGATTCCTTCCGCCTCGGCGATCCGGGCCATATCAATGAACCCCCAGTCGGAGGGTGCGATGTTGATCGCATCCACTGCCTGCATCTCCACGGCGGTGATGACCTGCCGGGGGTTCTGAAAATGGGGGGCGATGAGCACGCTCGTCGCATCCTTCAGGTACCGGTACTCCTTCAGATCGGTCTTGGGGAAAGGGTCCTCAAAGACCACGTCCAGCCCCTCCAGCGGCCGCGCCAGTTCCAGGGCATTGGTCAGGTTGTGAAAGCGCTCGTTGGGATCCATGACGATGCGCAGCGATGGTGCCGCCTCGTGCGCCGCAAAGACGCGCTCCACGACGTTGTTGTCTTCCCACTTGCACTTCATCTTGATGCCATGAAACCCGGCCGCCGCCGCGCGTCTGGCAGCATCAGCCGTCGCCTCCGGCCCCATCCGTGAGATCCAGTAATCCACGAGCACGGAGTCCTGCAGCTTGCCGCCAAAAATGCGACACAGAGGCCAGCCAATGTCTTTGCCGAGCAGATCGAGCAAGGCCATCTGCCAGCCCCCACCACCGAGGGAGCGCGGCTCGAAGGAGCGTGCATCCTTGCCGATGAGCGTCGGCGGGTGCTCCTGGCGGGGCTCGAAATAGGGGCCACTCATGCCGATCCCGGTAGGTCCCGCATCGGTGTGTATATAGAGCAGGTCCTGCAGGCGTTCACCCAGTGGCTTCGGGTATCCGGGCAGCAACTCGCCATACTCAGGTGGTGACAGGATTCCGGGCACGAAGGGCACACAAACGACCCGGCGCTCTATGTGGGTGATTTTCACGGGACTCTCCGCGATGGGGGTTCGGCCAACGGACCACTTGCAGGACGATAAAACGTCTATGGCGGCATGGGTCAAATCAATACCTTGCCACGGGCGGCGCAGCAATTGAGCTTCTGGCGATGCAAGGGAGGGTGGAGCCCGTGAATGAATCGGACCAAAAGGCCATCGGCCTGGTAGAATTGTCCAGCGTCGCCGCCGGCTATCTCGCCGCTGACCACATGCTGAAAGCGGCAGACCTGCGGCTGCTGCTCAATCGCACAATCTGCTCCGGCAAGTACATGGTGCTCGTCGCCGGCGATGTCGCCAACGTGCGCGCCGGTGTCGACGCAGCTGCCGAGATCGCTGCCACGTATCTCATCGACTCCTGCGTCATTCCCAGCGTCGATCCGGCCCTGTTCCCCGCCCTGAGTGGTTCCGTGATTCTGCGCGACCACGAAGCCCTGGGCCTGATCGAATCCTTTTCGGTCGCCGCCCTTATAGAGGCCGCTGACACAGCAGTGAAAACTGCCGACGTGCAGTTGCTCGAGATTCGCCTGGCCATGGCTCTGGGTGGCAAGGCCTTTGCCCGCGTCTGTGGTACCCTCTCGGCCGTGCAGGCCGCTGTGGATGCCGGCGCCGCTGTCGTTGAACGCAAGGGCCTGCTGGTGAACAAAGTCGTGATCCCCGCCCCCTCCCGCGAGCTCTACGGAGACACACTGTGATCGCCGCAGATATTATCAGCGCAGCCCGTGGCGCCGGTGTCGTTGGCGCCGGAGGCGGTGGCTTTCCGCTGCACGCCAAACTTGCCGGCCGCCAGGGCGCACCACCCGTCGATACGGTCATTGCCAATGGGGCCGAGTGCGAGCCCCTGCTGCACAAGGATGCCGAGTTGATGGCGGGGCATGCGGCACAGATCGTCGCCGGCCTGCAGCTGGCAATGACGGCTGTCGGCGCCGAACGGGGTATCATCGGTCTCAAATCCAAACATGCCGACGCCATCGCTGCATTCCGGCCGCTGCTGGGCGAAACCGGAATCGAGTTGTTTGAACTCGGCGACTTCTACCCCACCGGGGATGAATACATCCTCGTCTACGAGACCACGGGGCGTCTGATCCCATCTGCCGGACTGCCACTGGACGTCGGTTGCGTCGTGAGCAACGTCGAGAGTCTGCACAATCTCGCAGCTGCCGCAAAGGGTGAGGCCGTAACACGGAAAATGGTCACTGTCGCCGGCGCCGTGGCACGCCCCTTTACCGGTTGGGTTCCCGTGGGGGTCGATCTCGACTGGCTGATCGAGCAGGCCGGTGGCCCGTTGCAGACCGATGTCGCCTACTATGTGGGTGGCGTGATGATGGGCAAGTTGCAGCGCGATAGCGGCCTGCCCGTTACCAAGACGACGGCGGGTGTCATCGTGCTTCCCGGGGACCACCAGCTCGTGCGCCGCGCCGAAACGCCCGAACCGGTCAAACA
>CALFPI010000587.1 GCA_937919035.1 uncultured Gemmatimonadaceae bacterium | reverse complement strand
CGGACAGGTAAACCCGGACAGGTAAACCCGGACAGGTAAACCCGGACAGGGGCACAGGCCTTTCTTGCCGCCCTCTGACAGACAGTCAAAACGGGCCCACAACGGAGAAGATTCAATGGGAATGATGGATGGCAGCAAGGCACTGGTAACGGGCGGCAAGCGTCGCATCGGACGGGGTATCGCGTTGGCGCTGGCCGAGGCGGGTTGCGATGTGGGCATCAACGATCTGGAGGAGGACGAGGACGCCCACGAGACGGTGCGCCGCATCGAGGCCATGGGGCGCAAGGCGACCTTCTACGCCGCTGACATCTCCGATCCGACACAGGTGACAGGGCTGTTGGAAAGGTTCGTCGCCGACTTCGGCACCATCGACGCGCTGGTGAACAACCCGTACTGGTCGACGAATCGACCGTTTCTCGAGCTGGAGGCGGACAACTGGTCGCGCACGATGGATGTCTGTGTGAAGGGGTTCTTCCTGTGCAGTCAGGCGGCGGCGCGTGTCATGGTCGAACACGGCCACGGGGGATCCATTACTTCCATCTCATCGGTGCATGCCAGCACGGTGTGGCCCGAGGACTGCGCCTATGGTGTGGCCAAGGCGGCGATTCTGCGACTGACACGGAGCATGGCTGTCGAACTTGGCGAGTATGGAATTCGTGCCAACTCGGTGTTGCCGGGGTTCATGGAGACGAGCCACGAATTCGGCACACCACCACCGGCTGCGGATGTCAGCAGCAAGGCGTCACGCAACACGTCGCTGTTGCGGCGGCCGAGCACGCCTGAAGATATCGGCCGCGCCGTGGCTTTCCTCGCCTCCCCTGCGGGGGCAACCATCAATGGCGTATCGCTGCCCGTCGATGGTGGTCTGCTGGCGTGGTGACCGGGTTCTGTCGGGCGCTCAGGACGCCTGATTGGCGACGTTGGGATCACGACTCAATTCCATGATCCAGCGGTTGTGCAGGTCGACGAGACGATTCAGAATGTGACGATGGGTTTTGGCGTAGTCGATTGTCTCCGTCGGATCCAGGGCGAGGTTGGCGAGGAAAATCTCGTCCCCCTGACCGACCACTTTCCACGGCCCTTCGCGCACCGCCCAGTCTTCTTTGTAAACCCAATACAACACCTCGTGGGGCGAGTCGGTTTCGTCCGAGGCACACACGGAAGCCAGGCTGTGCCCGTCGATGATCGCTGTTGGCAGAGGTGCGTCGCAGAAATCGGCGAGCGTCGGCAGAAGGTCGAGAGCTGACACCGGCTGCGGGCGCAACTGTCCCTTTGGCAGTTGTGCCGGCCAGGAAATGATCGCCGGAACGCGCAGCCCACCCTCCCACAACGTCATCTTGCCGCCGCGCAGGATACCGGCACTGCCGCCGCCCCCGGACCGTTCCTCGGTAGAGTGGCCGTGGTCGGAGAGAAAGATGACGATGGTATTATCCCGCAGTTCGAGTTCTTCCAGTTTGTCCATGATCATACCGATGCGATCATCCATGGTGCTCACCAGGGCGGCAAATTCACGGCGCGCCGGGTTCTTGATGTGATCGTAACGGGCGCGGGCGACAGGATCGGGCTGGATCGGGTAGTGCGGAATGTTGAAGGGCATCAGCAGGAAGAAGGGCTCGTCCTTGCTGGCCTCGATGAAGTTCAGGGATTCGCGCACCATCATGTCGGGGAAATAACTGCCCTCCTCATGCCAGCGCTCCTTGCCGCGCCACAACACATGCCGGTCGGGACCGCCCCAATAGAAGAAGTGCGAGTAATTGTCCATCGCCCCGGCACGGTGACCGAAAAACTCATCGAAGCCCTGATCCTCCGCATACATGCCTTCATCGAAGCCCATGTGCCACTTGCCGATACAGGCCGTGCGGTAGCCGACGCCCTTGAGCATCTCGGCGATGGTTGTCTCGGCGGGATTGATGCCGTGTCCCAGACGCAGGGCCCGTGGAAAGTGCCGCCCCGTCAGCATCGAGGTCCGCGATGGTGTACAGGCCGGCGCCGTGACGTAGAACTGCGAAAAGCGCAGGCCGCTGTAGGCCAGTTCGTCCAGGTGAGGCGTGAGCAGGTCGCTACTGCCATAGCAGCGCAGGTCGACCGAACCAAGATCATCGGCGATGAATAGAACGACGTTGGGTCGTCGGCCGAGGGCACCACAGCCCGATGACAAGGAACCACCGGCAAGGGTCGCTGCGCCGAGGCCCATGGTGGCAAGCGCCTGTCGGCGGGTCAGATGTATTGGCTTCATGTGGGAGAAGATGACGCTGAATCAGTCTCTGCACCAGCGGCGGCAATAGGGCGGCGTTCCGTAAGGGCCAGGGTGTTGCCTTCGGTGTCGGCGAAGAACGCCATCCATTCCTCGGTACCCGGTGGGCCAAACTGCCCCTTGTCATCGCGGAAGATCATGTGTGGTTCATCGTCAAACACAACGCCACCGCCAGACAGTTCGGCGAAGGCGGTGTGAATGTCGTCGACGGCAAAGTAGAGGACGGAGCCCGTCGTGCCGGCCGACAGCAGCAGGCGAACACCGGCAAAATCGAAGAAGGCGATGCCTGGTGGCGCAAAACTGGCGATGAAGCTGGCACCGAGCACATCGCGGTAGAAGGCGACGGCCCGCTCAAGGTCGGTGACGGGCAGGGAGACCTGCCGAATGTGGGACAGCTTCACGGTTCGCAGTTTCACAGTTCGCAGTTTCACTGTTCGTCCCGGGCAAGACCCAGGCGTTCGTACTTGGTCCGGTACTTGTCCCAGAGCAGCGTATGGTGGCTGGACAGATCCACTTCGCGGCCACCGATAAACTCCAACTGCACGTGGCTTGTCAGTTCCAGCATATCACCATCGGTGACGACGAGGGTTGCCTGCTTGCCCACGTCGATGGAACCGAGTTGATCGTCGACGCCGAAGATACGGGCCGTGTTCAGCGTGACGGCACGCAGGGCTTCGTCCCGTGGCAGACCATAGGCGGCAGCCCGTCCCGCTTCTTCCGGCAGATAGCGTATGAAGCTGGGGTCGGAGGTGTGGGCCAGGCAGAACAGGACGCCTGCCTCGTAGAGCTTGAGGGGCACCGTATAGGACCCGTCGTACGGGTCATCAGCCCGACGCGGCAGGAAGTAACTGTTCCAGTAGATCACCGGGACCTCACGTGCAGCCAGTTCCGCACCGGCACGCCAGATGTCGCCGGAGCCGGCGATGATCAACCGCACCTGCTCGGCGGCAGCCCAGTCGAGGGCGGCCTGCACCTGGCGGACATCCGTGACTACCACCAGGACCGGGACGTCCCCATCGAGAACGGGGAGCAACGCCTCATTGCGCAGATCCTGTGCCGTCGCTCCCGGGGCAGCCTGTCGTGCTGTGCGGTAGGCCCGGGCGCCGGCCAGGATCTGGTGCAGTGCTTCGATCTTTGCGTCGCGACTCTCAACCTGCTTCGCCGGCGTCGGCTTGGCTTCGGCGCGACGATTGATATGCATGTTCGGCCAGTTGATCACCAGGGCGGCGGGGGCGTCGATGACGAGGTCTTCCGTTGTCCAGCCGTCGAGGCGCAACAACGCCGCCATGCCGGCAATGAGACCGCCGCCGGGCATCGACAGGGCGGCGGTGACGCCATTGGCGCGGGCCACGGGCAGGTGTTCGCTGTCGGGATTGACGGCGACTTCGACGCGCACCTCGGGGGTCATGTCGCCGGTTTCGTTGAAGTCGTTGCTGGCGCGGACCGAACGGATCTCGGACAGGCCGACGACGCTGGCGGCATCGATCATGCCGGGATAGACGTGCAGACCCGCAAGGTCGATCCTGCGAGCGTCGGCAGGAATCGCTGCATTCATGCCGACGGCGGTGATGATGCCACCATCAAAGACCACCGTGCCACCCACAAGATCGACGCCGGAGATGGTATGCACCGTGGCGCCGATCAGAGCGATGGGACCCGCCTGCGGCGCGCCCGGGATCTGCGTCGAGGCGGCCAGGGAGGTGGGCAGGGATGCGGGCAGAACCAGCGCCGTCGTCAGAGCGAGGCAGAAGCTGATGAGGACTTGGCGGGCTCGGAACATCACGGTTTGCCTCCCTCGACGAGAACGGCTTGCAGCAGGCGGGCGCGTTCGCTGTCGACCTGTTGACGGCGGGTGGCATCAACGGCGAGATCGAAGTAACGCCGGCCGTCGATCCAGGTCTGCTCGCAGCGGGTATAGCTCGACATGGGGGATTCACTCCAGATGACGAAGTCGGCATCCTTGCCCGGTTCCAGTGAGCCCACGTAGGCGTCGATACCCAGTTGCCGAGACGGCTCGATGGTGACCATATGCAGGGCTTCCTCCTCGGGCACGCCGCCGTACTTCACAGCCTTGGCAGCGTCCACATGTATGCGCCCGCCATAGTTGGACAGGTCCGAGTTGAGGGACACACCGACACCGGCAAAGTGCATGAGGGCGGCGTTGTAGGGGATGGCGTCGATGACTTCGAACTTGTAGGCCCACCAGTCGGAGAAGGTGGACGCATGCGCACCGTGTTCGACAAGCATCTCTGCAACTTTGTAG
>CALFPI010000586.1 GCA_937919035.1 uncultured Gemmatimonadaceae bacterium | reverse complement strand
CACGCTGGCCAGGTGTGTGTGTCGGTACAACGTGTGTATGCACCGCCGGCGCAGGCTCGCAGGATCGCCGATGCCCTCGCCGAACAGGCAGCGAAGCTGGTCGTGGGGGACGCCGTGGAGGAGGCAACCGAAGTGGGACCGCTGATCCGGCCACGGGAGGTCGATCGTATCGAGCAGTGGCTGCAGGAGGCAGCCGACGGTGGTGGCACCGTGATCAGCGGCAACAAACGCCTTGGTGACACAACTTTTGCACCCACGGTGATCCTCGATCCACCGGAAGACTGCCGGCTGTCAACGCAGGAGATCTTCGGGCCGGCGATCGCCGTCTACAGTTCCGTCAGTCTTGACGATTCGATCACCCGTGCCAACGCCTTGCCCTGGGCCTTCCAGGCAAGCTGTTTCACCAATCGTCTCGATCACGCCATGAAATGCGTGCAGGAGCTGGATGCGTCGGCAGTGATGGTGAATGATCACACCGCCTTCCGTGTGGACTGGATGCCCTTTGCCGGGCGCCGGCAGTCCGGTTACGGCGTCGGCGGCATCGGCTACACCATGAACGATATGACGCAGGACAAGATGGCGGTGGTGAAACTCTAGGTGCGTGAACGAAGTGAACGGCAGACAAGGGGATGAAGGAATCCACGATGGGTGAGTTACAGGAACCTGTATCACCAGACCAAGGGCCGATGCCCGGTTCTGGCCTGCGTCTGACGGTCCTGTTCGGGGTTGTCGTCGCCGGCGCCTGGCTGTTGATCGACGTCGTTCTGCACCTGCAGTTGACTCAGGTGCTGTCCGCTGCCATCGCTGTCACCGGTGCCGAGTGGATCATGTATCTGCTCATCGGGCTGTCCGTACTTTCCATGGGTGTGACAATCGAGCGTTGGCTGTTCTATCGGGGCCGCCAGATCGACATCCAGCACCTGCGTGAGAGATTCAGTCAACTGCTGAATGCCGGGCGCAAGGAAGAGGCCATGGTTCTGGCGCAGAGCCTGCCATCCATGGCAGGCCATGCGGTGACCGCCTGTCTGCGCTGTCCGGAGCAGACGCCTGCAGCGATGGAGCGGGAACTGACTGCGACCCTCGCCCGGGAGCGCCTGGAGTACGAGCGCTACCTGATCATTCTCGGGACCCTTGGTAACAGCGCCCCGTTCATCGGTCTCTTCGGCACGGTCCTGGGCATCATCAAAGCCTTCATGGATCTGGCACAGGACATGGCAGGGGGCGCCGCCGTGGTCATGGCGGGTATTTCCGAGGCCCTCGTGGCAACCGCTCTGGGGCTCCTGGTGGCGATCCCCTCTGTCGTTGCCTACAACGCGCTCAAGGCGAGCGTAAAGGGGATCGGCACGGACGCCGAATATCTGGCCCATGTCGTCATCACTCATGCTGCAACGGCGGCGAAAGCACCCAATGGCGACTACATGGAATGATGAAGAGGATGCCATTACCGGCATCAACGTGACGCCGCTGGTGGACATTACTCTCGTGCTGCTGATCATCTTCATGGTCACCACCAGCTACATCGTCAAAGCTGCCATCGAGGTGGATCTGCCGAAGGCAGCCACAGCGCGCGAGACGAGGCCCACCAGCCTGTCGGTGGTCCTGACCCGACAGGGGGATCTGTACCTGAACGACCGCCGCACGTCACCGGAGGCACTGGCGACACAGGTACGGGTGCAAGTGGCGGCCGATCCGGACGTCCAGGTATTGATCGCTGCCGACACCCAGTTGCCCTACGGCGATGTGGTGGGATTGATCGATCTCATCAAGCAGAGCGGTGTGCGTCGCTACGCGCTGAATGTTGCCTACAAGGACAAGAGCGTGCCTTGAACACAGGTCGCTCTGCCAGCAGAGGACACTCCGGCACCAAAGGATTCTCTGCCAAGCCCTACCTGGTGTCGCTGCTATGTCACGCGGCGATGATCGCCGCCATCATCGTTGTGGCGGCACTGAATGTGGGGGATGACGTGGATGTGATCGAAGTGGAGATCGTCGAGATTCTGCCGGTAGAGCCGCAGGCTGCACCCCCTCCTGAAGCCGTGCAGCCCAGTCCGGTGCCTGCAGTTGCAGCGGTCCGCATGGTGGACACGCCGGCCCGCCCGTACCAGGCGGAGGCGAAAATCCTCAACCAGCTGCGCCGCGACGTTTCACCCTCAGTGGTTCGTCCGGCACAGACACCGCTCTTCGCCATTCCCATGGAAGCCACGATCGATGGCGGTGGCGGTTTCGAGGTTGTTGCCGTCGCCGATGTGGATGCCGGCATGCATGGAGATCCGAATGTTATCTGGTTCCCCGCGGTGGAGTACGCCGAGACCTGGGAGATCACCGCAGAGCCCGAGCCCTTGAACGACCGTGATTTCAAACCTGTGTATCCGTCGACGGCGAAAG
>CALFPI010000585.1 GCA_937919035.1 uncultured Gemmatimonadaceae bacterium | reverse complement strand
ATCCTCGTGCTGGGGGGTATGCTGGCAGCCTGGGCCTATCTCTTTCTTGTCGGCGAAGATGGTTGGCTGGATCTGCGCGGCGAACGTGAGAAACTGGCCAGCATCGAGTGGGAAGTGTCCCGCCTGCAGGCAGAGAACGACAGCTTGCGTCTGGTGCTTGAGCGGATGGAGAACGACCCGGATTTCCTTGAGAAGGTGGCACGTGAGCAGTTCGGCATGATCAAGCCTGGCGAACATCTGTACCGCATCAAAAGGCCCGACGCCAAGGGCGACTGAGGAAACCGAGGCGATGGCTCGTACCCTGGTCAAGACGGACGCCATTGTGCTGCGGGCGATGCGCATCGGCGAGACGAGCAAACTCGTCACTCTGTTTACCGAGCATCATGGCAAGTTGAAGGTCAGCGCCAAGGGCGCGCGTCGGCCCAAGAGCAAATTTGCCGGGTGTCTGGAGATGAGTTGGCTCGTGCACATCGCCTGTCCGGTGCGTGATGACCGGGATCTGCACACGCTCACCGATGCCGAGACGTTGCGGTCGAGACCGGCACTGCTGGCGGATTTGCCGCGACTTTCGTACGCCGCAGCGGCATGTGAAATGGTGGATCGGCTCAGCCTCGATCACGAGCCCAACCGTCGGCTCTATCAATGCCTGACGGGAGTGCTGGTGGGCATCGAGGAAGTTGCAGCGGTACAGCTGGAGGCCCTGTTCTGGTATTTTCAGTTGCGCGTGGCGGAGGCGCTGGGATACCGTCCGGAACTGTCGCAGTGTGCCAATTGTGGCACCGCAATGCCGCCCGAGGCAACCTGGTTCAGCCCCGGGCTCGGTGGCAGCGTTTGCCGTGACTGTGGTCGGCAGGCCGCCATAGGGTTGGAAGAAGAGGGTGCGCCCGATTATTTGCGGGCCCGACGCATGAGTGCCGAAAGCCTGCACCTGCTCACATATCTGCAGGGCCTGCGTACCTATTCATGCGAGGCGATTCCCGCCGCACCCCCTGAGCGGCGCACCGAGGTGCGGGCGCTGTTGCGCAGTTTTCTAGAGTTTCACGGCGGCACCAACGGCCGCCTGCGGTCCCTCGAATTTCTCGACGCCATGGGCGTCAACGCCGGCGGCGTGTAAGCGTCAACGACGGCCAACGATACACAAGGAAAGCCACGATGTCCGACACGATGGAAAAGCTCGTCTCCCTGTGCAAGCGCAAGGGCTTCATCTTCCAGAGCTCCGAGATCTACGGTGGCCTCAATGGTTGCTGGGACTACGGTCCTCTGGGTGTGGAATTGCTGCGCAACATCAAGGAGTCGTGGTGGCGGGCGATGACCTACCGCGAGGACGTGGAGGGGATTGATGCCAGCATCCTCATGCACCCGCGCACGTGGGAGGCGTCCGGCCATGTAGAGGGCTTCAATGACCCTCTCGTTGAAGACCGCAAGACGAATGAGCGTTTCCGCCTCGATCACCTGCTCGAAGAGGCCGGCGTTGATGTTGCCGGTATGGGGTTCGAGCAGATGTCGGCGAAGATTCTCGAATTGGGGTTGAAGAGTCCAAAAGGCAATGAATTGACCAACCCACGGCAATTCAACCTGATGTTCAAGACGCACGTCGGCCCGGTGGAGGACTCTGCCAGCGTTGTCTATCTGCGGCCCGAGACGGCGCAGGGGATCTTTGTTAATTTTCTCAATGTGCAGCAGGCGATGCGGCAGAAGCTGCCCTTCGGCATTGCCCAGATTGGCAAGGCCTTCCGTAACGAAATCACAACGAAGAACTTCCTGTTCCGTACGCGTGAATTCGAACAGATGGAGATGCAGTATTTTGTCATGCCCGGGGAGGATGAGAAGTGGTTCGACTACTGGCGCGAGCAACGCTACAAGTGGTTTACCGAGGCCCTCGGCATCCCTGCCAGCCGCCTCAGTTGGCACGAACACGTGGGAGCGGAACTGGCGCACTACGCCAAGGCAGCCTTCGACATTCAGTTTGAGTTTCCCTTTGGCACCGGTGAGGTCGAAGGCATCCACAATCGGGGCCAGTTTGATCTGGGCCGACACGAAGAATTTTCCGGCAAGCAGATGAAGTTCTTCAACGAGCAGACGAAGGAAAAAGTTCTTCCCAGTGTCGTGGAGACATCGATCGGTGCCAGTCGTTCAACAATGATGGTGCTGGTCAACGCCTTCGCCGAAGAGGAGATCAAAGAAGGGGATCTGCGCACGGTCATGCGTTTCCATCCCCGCATCGCGCCGCTGAAGGTGGCGATCCTGCCGCTGGTCAAGCGGGACGGTATGCCCGAAGTTGCCCGGCGCATCGAGGCGGATCTGCGGCCGCATCTGCGCGTGTTCTACGACGAGGGCGGGGCCATTGGACGGCGCTACCGGCGCATGGACGAGGTGGGCACGCCGTTCTGTCTTACCGTTGACTCGGAGACGCTCACCGACGACACCGTTACCATCCGCGAACGCGATACCATGGCTCAGGAGCGGGTGAAGATCGCCGACCTTCTTGGCGTGATCAACGGGCGGATGGACACCTGGAAACACCCGGAAAGTTGATCCTTCATAGGGTATAGGGTATATTCCATGCGTTCATGAAGCACCGGGCGAGGTTGCAACCCGGTGCTTCCTTTGTTGGTCGTAAGTCCCTGTGGGACAAGCAATTTTCGACCTTCAAGCACCCCCTGTCTGCGAAAGTGGCGGAACTGGCAGACGCGCTGGACTTAGGATCCAGTGCCCGAAAGGGCTTGGGGGTTCGAGTCCCCCCTTTCGCAGGATCATCCTCCGGGTTGTCTCCTATCCGGGATTAGCGAGAACGAGCGAGTTGAAAACGAACGTCATCGAAAAAGGCAAGTGGGAGCGCGATCTCGAGGTCGAGGTCCCGGCAGAGCGAATCAACCGGGAAATGACCTCGGCTATGCGGCGTCATCAGAAGCGTCTTGAGATACCCGGATTTCGCAAGGGTAAAGTACCTCTCAAGGTGATCGAGAAGCGCTTTGGTCCCTCCATCCGTCACGGCGTCATCGAGGATCTGCTGCCCACGCTGATCCATGAGGCCTCTGAGCAAGCAGGGCTCGTACCCGCCGGTTCGCCGCGGATTACGGCCTTCGATCAGCCCGAGGGTGGCGGCCTGACTTTCACCGCAAGCATCGATATCTGGCCCGAAGTCGAGGTCCAGGGCGACGAATCTCTTGAGATCGAGAAAGTCTCGCACGAGGTTACAGATGCCGAAATCGATGAGCAGATCGAGGAACTGCGAACACGCAATGCCTCGGAGCGCAGTGTCGAAAGGTCCCTGGCAAGTGGTGATGTGCTGATTGCGGATCTGCAGCGCCTCGACGAAGAAGGCAACGCCGTTGAGGGCGAAAAATATGATGAGCGCTACTTCCAGATTGGTGCGGAGGACGCACCCAGCCCCGAATTCGAGGAAGCTCTCCTCGGGATTGCGGCCGGCGAGGAACGCAAGGTCAGCTTCTCGTACCGCAGTGATCTTCCCAACGAAGAGTTGGCTGGCAAACTGGAACATTTTCTTGTCACGGCTCGTGAGGTGCGCGAGCGGGTCCTGCCCGAGGTCGATGACGAGTTTGCCAAGGATGTAGGTCCCCAGTTCGACTCTCTGCAGGCCCTGCGCGACCACATTCGGGCGCAGATGGTCGAGCGCTGGGACTATATGTCGAGGCAGAAGCTGCGAAGTGACGTCATGGAGTCGTTGCTGAAGGCCAACGAAATCGAGTTGCCCGGAGCACTCGTGGGGAACTACGTCGAGTCCATGCGTCGCGAACGCGAACAGAAAGAACAGCAACAGGGCTCCGCTCAGGCTCACGACCATGACCATGATCACGAAGGTCACGACCACGAAGGTCACGACCATGATCACGAAGGTCACGACCATGATCACGAAGGTCACGACCATGATCACGAAGGTCATGACCATGATCACAACCATGAAATCAAGATGTCTGACGAAGAGCGTCAGACGGCTGAGCGACGGTTGAAGTCCTATCTGATCATGGAGAACCTTCGCAAGAAGGTCAACGTTGAGGTGTCAGACGAGGACTTTGAGCAGTACTTGGTCACCCGTGCCCTGCAGATGGGTATGAAGCCCGAGGAACTGAAGCGCTCGCCCCGGGCTGCCGAACTGCGGCGCGATCTGGAAGAGGACAAGATCTTCGAGCATCTCGAGAAGGCTGCGAAGATCACTGACAAGGCCATCTGAAGGCAAGACAAGGAATCAAGCATGTCGTTAATACCGATGGTCATCGAGCAGACCGGGCGCGGCGAACGCTCCTACGATATTTATTCGCGCCTGTTGAAGGAACGAATCGTCTTCATCGGCACGCCAATCGGCGACACCATCGCCAATCTGGTGATCGCCCAACTGTTGTTTCTCTCCTCCGAGGATCCGAAGAAGGATATCTCACTGTATATCAATACGCCCGGAGGCTCTGTGACAGCGGGCATGGCGATCTACGACACCATGCATTACATCCAATCCGACGTTGCCACCATCTGCATCGGCCAGGCCTCCAGCATGGGGGCCATTCTGCTGGCCGGTGGCGCCAAGGGCAAGCGCCAAAGCCTGCCAAATGCACGCGTGTTGCTGCATCAACCCATGGGGGGCATCAGCGGTCAGGTCGCCGACATGGAGATCCACGCTCGCGAGATCATAAAGATCCGAACACAGATCAACTCCCTTCTTGTCGAGTGCACAGGACAGACGGAGGAGCGCATCAAGCATGATACGGAGCGCGACTTCTTTATGAGCGCCGAAGAGGCCCGTGACTATGGTGTGATCGATGAAATCATCACACCCACCAAGCTCGCCCTGACGGCGGAGGCAGCCGGCTAAGCCGCGCCTGCTGCAGATCACTCATGCGACGTCGTCCATCCAAGACAGAGCCACGGTGCTCCTTCTGCGCTCGCAGTTCGAGTCAGGTGGACAAGATTATCACCGGGCCGTCTGTGCATATCTGCAACGAGTGCGTCAAGCTGTGTAACGACGTGCTGGCGGAGGACAAGAAGCAGGCACTGCCCTGGGAAACAAAAACACTGCCCAAGCCGATCGAGATCAAGGAGCACCTCGACGAGTATGTCATCGGGCAGGACAGGGCGAAGAAGATCCTGTCCGTGGCTGTCTACAACCATTACAAGAGAATCCGCACCAATATCGACCTGGACGGTGTCGAGTTGGAGAAGACCAACGTCCTTTTGCTTGGGCCGACCGGCACCGGCAAGACTCTGCTGGCACAGACACTGGCCAAGGTGTTGCAAGTGCCTTTCTCGATGGCTGATGCGACGATTCTCACCGAGGCAGGATATGTCGGTGAGGATGTGGAAAATATTCTGGTTGGTCTTCTGCAGGCGGCAGACTATGACGTGCCCCGGGCGGAGAAGGGTATCGTCTATCTCGACGAGATCGACAAGATCGCGCGGAAATCATCGGCGCCCGCCGTCAGCCGTGATGTCTCCGGTGAGGGGGTCCAGCAGGCGCTGTTGAAGATCCTGGAGGGTACGGTTGCCAACATTCCGCCCAAGGGTGGACGTAAGCACCCCGAACAACCGATGATCCAGATGAATACGGCAAACATCCTGTTCATCTGCGGCGGCGCTTTTGAGGGGATCGAAAAGGTCATCTCCGCACGCGTCGGCAAGCGCACGATGGGTTTTGGTGCCGCTGATGCAACGCCCGACATCGATCACACCGATGATCCCATGAGTGTACTGCCCGAGGTGGAGCCTGAGGATCTGTTGCAGTATGGTCTGATCCCGGAATTCATCGGTCGAGTGCCGATGCTCACAACCCTTGATGCCCTATCCGAGGATGATCTGTTCCGCATCCTAACCGAGCCGAAGAACGCGATTATCCGTCAGGTGAGCCGATTGTTCGAAATGGATGGTGTCACACTGACTTTCACCACAGACGCGTTGAACAAGATCGTTGACCTGACGGTGAAAAAAGGCACGGGCGCCCGCGGCCTTCGCTCCGTCCTGGAGCAGGCCATGATGGACGTGTTCTACGATGCCCCTTCTCACGAAGATATCAAGGAGATCATCGTCACCGCCGAGATGATCGAGAAGGGCGTGTCCAATGTCGACGACGGCGACGAGCTCCTGCGCAAGAGCGCGTAGACGCTTGCGCTGAACGACGGGGCAGTCGCATGCGGATCCTATCAGCCGAATTTGTCGTCGGTGCCGTTGGTGAGAAATACTCACCCGAGGACGGCCTGCCAGAGGTGGCCTTTGCCGGGCGTTCCAATGTCGGCAAATCGTCGCTGATCAATCGGCTCCTGCTACGGCGAAAGCTGGCGCACACCAGTTCAACTCCGGGCCGGACCCAGCAACTCAACTACTATCGTGTCAACGACAAGATGTATTTCGTCGACCTGCCGGGCTACGGCTTTGTCCACGGAGGCGTCGACCTGCGGCGCGTGCTCGGCCGCCTCACCGAGACGTATCTCGGCAATCGACAGCAGTTGTCTGCCGTCGTGCAGTTGCTCGACGCGCGCCATGGGGCGACGGCTCTCGACCTGGAGATGGTCGACCGATTGCGCGAAGGTGGCCGACCGTCACTGCTGGTTCTGACCAAGGCAGACAAGCTGTCGCGGGCCAAGTTGGATCGACAGATCGAGAAACTCGAAGCGAGTGGCGAGCTCGCGGATCTGTCCTACCTGCCGTTTTCGGCTGAAACCGGTATGGGGCGAGACGATCTTTTACGCTGGATTCAGGATGTCACGACAGGCACCGG
>CALFPI010000584.1 GCA_937919035.1 uncultured Gemmatimonadaceae bacterium | reverse complement strand
TCGGCGGCGATGGTCACGGCACAGCCCATCATCTGATGACCGTAGAGGCCGGTCCAGCCGTAGTGGCCACCCCACCACTCTCCCTGTCGGCGTTCACCGATCTGCCCGTTGGGGCCGATGTTGTCGGGCAGGATGCCGTCGTTGGCGCGGGTGCGCTCGATCCAGGCCTCGACATAATCGACGATCCAGCGCCGGTAGCGCTCGTCTCCGGTGTAGAGGAAGGCAGTCGCCACGAGCGGCACCGTACTCAGATTGACGACAACGTCCGAGTGCATGACGACATCGTCGAAGCGCTCGTGCACCTGCTGCCGAAGTGCGGCATCCTCGTACCACTTCTCCGGCAACAGGTCACCGGGCCCCAGGGTCGTGTGGCGGTACTCGAGGTTGTACTGCACGTCCGCCCAACGGGCGTGGAACAGGGGGCCCTTGCTGCCGGAGAAAGGGGAGCGGATGATACGCGCCACCGGGTCGTAGTTGCCGATGTCGGCGTTGTCTCCTGTGTAGAGAGCGGCGAAACGCCGGGCGCGGGCGACGTTGTCCCGCACCGTGGGATCGACCATCCCCAGAGCGTAGAAGTAGATGTAGTTCTCGGCGTTATGGAACCAGTCGTCGTCGTTGACGAACTCGTCGGTAACCCTGCCGTAGTCGACGGCCAGTTGCCGGGTGATCGCATTCCATTCTACCAGGGATTTTTCGCCACAATAGTCGCTACCACCAAGGGCGTAGTACTGCGGCCAGTTGAAGAACGCCTCGTAGAGATCGTCGGCCCAGACCCCGTCACCGGGGTATTGTTCCTGCCAGATCAGCGCCCCTCCGGGGCGTGTGTACTTGTCGAGAAAGACCGGGGCCGCTTCGTCGATGGCATCGATGAGTCGGCGCTCGAGCACAGCCCACGCGGGGGGGGCCGTCGGTTGTGTCGCCGTCAACTGTGGCAGGGCGTCGATCGGGTCGTCAGGCATTGAAATCTTCGTCGTGAAGGGTGGACCCCGAATAGATGAACAGTCGACGCATGTTGGGATTGCGGAGAAGTAGCGCGCGCCGCGTTGACACCATGTTACACGCCAAACCCACGCGTTGCCACCCAATCACTATGGCGTAGTCGAGAGGCAACCGAGCGATCGCGGCAATCCGAAACCGGGGATCTGGCGCTACTTCCAGATTGCCCCACCTGGTCAGTGCAGCCTCGACCATCTTCCTGCACTTCGAATCGGGCTGGCATCGACGCCAGGCAACACGCCCATCCCTGGTTGACCGGAGACGAATCCCTGCCCACGATTGGAGCGGACCGGCTACCGCTTGTCTGCACTCTTGCCAGCAACCTGGAGAACCATCGTGGAATCCCGAACGCCCCGCCAGCAATTCAGCCATGATCTCACCACCCAGGAGCAGGAACTGCAGGACAATGTCCTGTTGCAACGCTTTGCCGAGTCCCGAGCGGCAAAGGAGGGTGACCGGTTTCGTCCATTCTATCACTTCAGCCCGCCCGAAAATGGTCTGAATGATCCCAATGGGCTGTGTTTTTGGCAGGGGAACTGGCATCTGTTCTACCAGGGCAGCCCCGACGAAGGGCGCGTGCACTGGGGGCACGCGGTGAGCACAGATCTCATCCACTGGCGGGACCTGCCCTATGCCATCTACCCCGACACGGAGGAGAACAGTTTCTCCGGCTCCTGTTTCGTGGAAGAGGATCGGGTGATTGCCGTCTACTACGGGCATCAGGGGCAGGCGGGATTGATGGTGGCCGTGTGTGATGACCCCCTGCTGCTCAACTGGACCGTGATCACGGGGAAGGCGGTCATCCCGAATGTCGACTACGATGAGTACGGCGTGCCCCAGCAGATCTACGACCCGTGCATCTGGAAGGATGGTGACTTCTACTACGTGTTGTGTGGTGGATGGGCCGACGGCATCAGTCCGCTCGCCGAGCCGCACGCCCACAACAGGGTCGGCTATCCAGAGCCGACGCCGTGCCGTCTGGCCGATCACCTGTACCGTTCCCCGGACCTCGAAAACTGGGTCTACATGGGCGAGTTCATCGAGAACGATATCTTCGGCTTCTCCGGCGACGATGGATCCTGCCCCTATTTCTGGCCCATCGGTGCCAGACACATCCTGCTCACCTTCAGTCACGTGCACAGCGCCATGTATGTGATCGGCGACTACGACCGGCTCCGGCAGAAGTTCATTGCACGCCGGGGTGGGAATCTCAACACGGGCCGTCAGGGCAGCGGCAGCATCCATGCCCCGTCGGCCTGTCCTGACGGCAAGGGCGGGCTCAACTGCATCTACAACGTGAGCGAGGGACGACCGCAGGAGGGATGGTCGCAGATCATGTCGCTGCCGCGCAACTACACGCTGGGTGAGGACGAGCGCCTGCTCATGGCGCCGGCAGGCGACATCGAGTCCTTGCGCCGGCACGCGGTGGAACTGTCCGATATTGAGCTGCCCGCCAATCGCGAAATCGTCGTGGCCGAAGTGCGCGGCAGTGCCATGGAGATCATTGCCACGATCGATCCCATGGAGGCCTCGTTCATCAGCGTCAACGTGCTGCGTTGTGCCGGCAGGTCGGAATACACCGCCGTCAACTTCCACCGCGACGCCGGCAAGGACTACGCCAACCGCAGCTGGAACATCCGCGACAGCATCGTCACGATCGACCCGACCTTCTCAACCACGGGCGGTGAGGCGCAGATCAACGAACCGCAGAGCTGCTGCTTCCGCTATCAGGAGGGTGAACCACTCGAACTGCGGATCTTTGTTGATCGCTGCATTGTGGAGGTCTTCGTCAACGGCCAGAGCGCCTGCCTGACGCGGGTCTATCCAGAAAATCCCGACAGCGTTGGCTTCTCCATTCATGCCCGAGGACATTCGGCGGTCTGCACGAAGCTTCAGGCGTGGTCCATGGAGCGGATCTTTCTGTAAGCCTGGCGCCGGGACACCGATTCAGCAGCATGATATGAGCGTCTGTCGCGAGCAGTCCTAGCTCAAGGTGTGGCTTCTCTGCGACCCGCCTGCCACTGGCTGTACAGCGCCGGTCGGCGAAAATGGCGAAAGAATGTCTCGGGTACACGCCGAGCTTCGAGCAGATCGGGCCCCTTCAGATCAGCAATCACCATCTCTTCCTGATCGCCGTGTGCCGCTTCGGCGATGACCTGCCCTCGCGCATCACAGACAAAGGAAACCCCGGTGAAGACCCGCCCGGCGCCATTGTCACCGACCTGATTGCAGACTGCCACGTAGGCGGTGTTGTCGTAGGCTCTGGCGGGCATGTAGCGCAGCCACCTTGCGAGCTTGTCGTCCCGTGATTCCCCACCGGAGGCATGCGGCAGGAACAGAATTTCGGCGCCTCGCTCGGCCAGTTCGGTACTGACTTCCGGGTAGTGGGAGTCATAGCAGATCTCGATGCCGAAGCGCGCTTTCGGGTGTTCGAAAACGGGCAAGTCCTCTCCCTGACACCAGGTGCCGTTCTCGGCCGTCGGTACGTGCGTCTTGCGATAGTGGCCCTGCATGCCGTCGGGGCCAAAGACGACCTGCGTGTTGAAGACGATCCCACTCACATCCCGCTCGAGCAGGCCCGCCAGAAACGTGAGGCCTGTGTCCCTGCCCAGGTCGCTCAGGAGTTGCACGGAGGGACCGTCCATGGCCTCGGCGACAGGGTGGTCATTGTCGCCGGCGTTGTAGCCATTGATGCACAACTCCGGCAGACAGAGAATGTCCACGTCCGCCGCACACGCCTGCCGCACCAGACGTTCTATGCTGCCAAGGTTGCCAGCCGTGTCACCGACCATACTCGTCATCTGAGCAACGGCGATGCGCAGGTCCAGCATGGGCTAGGCCTTGACCTCCGCCAGGCCTTTGAAACCATTGCTCGCTTTGGGTCGGCGGGAGTGATGCGTCGGGGGGAGCAGGGCCGCCTGCTGGGGCTCCGTGAGTTCGTCCCAGTATGGGGGAATCTGGCCCGCGGCGCCCCATGACATATGCCCCGCGTTGTACTTGTAGAGGATGGCACGGCGTTGATGATCTGCCGTCCACGGGAGGGTTCCGTGGGTGCACGCCTCGCTGAAGATGACGGCGTCTCCCGCTTTCGCATTGATCTCTGTCACATATTCCTGGTACTGCTCCCACTTCAGCATCTTCTCGGGGCATGCCAGATTGGCCTTGTGACTCCCTGGGACCACGCTGATTCCGCCGTCCCCCGGTCCCTCGTCAGCCAGCAGGTATTCGATGACGCAGAGACCGGTAAAGATCTTGCCCTCGCGATAGAAATACGGCGCGTTGTCGAAATTGCCGTGCAGCATGCCCCCGGAACAGCCTTTGTCCATGGCGATCAGACCGGGTCCGTGATCGAGTCGCCAGCCTTCGCCGAGAATGGTATTGAGGTGTGGCGTCGTATTGGGATGGGCGAGCATTTCGCGAAAGGGATCACACAGCGGCTTGGGCAATTCCAGCAGGTTGCCGCTCTGGCCGAGCCGGGTCGAGCTGTTTTCACCTTTCAATGCCCTGGATTCACCGAAATACTCTGCACTCTGCGTCAGTTCCATGGAATCGATGGCCTCGTTGGCCAGTTCCAGTTGTTGCTTGCTGAGGGCATCGCGCACAACGATGAATCCGAGCAGATCAAAGAGATACTTCTCGTCGGTGGACATCTCCACCGTCTCCTCCGTGATCGAGCGCGAGGTGTTGGCTTGTGGATCAATCATGTCTGCAACTCTCGATAGGGGACTGTTGGGGGGGAGCAGAGCCTCTCTGTGACGGCTTTTCGACCGGAATCTGCGCTGCTACTGACGCGAATTCGCTACGGCCCGTCAACATTGAGGCTGAGGCTGAGGCGGGGCAGTCATCGATGCACGCACTGTCATGCTGCTGTCCACGAGCACGACGCCTCCGGGCGCCGGTGCTCAAACCTTGGCGCCATCCGTCTCGCGGAGAGCCAACTGCGGATGGTCCTCACATGCCTCCTGTATAACCACCTGGGCCTGTTCCAGGTCCCACTTGTCGATGCAGGACCTGATGCGTGCAAAGCTGCCGCCCAGTGCCGATTGCAGAATGGCATGATTGCTGTCGAACAGATCGATGGCACCGCTGTCGTTGGCCGACAGCAGTTTTCTGATCTCAGAGAGGAGGGCTCGAGCTTCGTCCCAGTCGACTTCGGGCAGCGTATTGCTGGACGGCTCGACCTCGGCAGGAGGAAGGGCGACGCGAATCCGGTCGACCAGTACAACGAGTTCATCGTCGAGACGAGTCAGCGGTGCCTCAGCTGGCTGGCCATTCCTGATCGCGTCTTCGACCTCCCCCGCCAGTTCCTGGATGCTGACGGCGCCGATCGTGCCGGCGACACCCTTGAGCGTATGGGCAACGCGTTCGGCGTCGTCGACTGCCCCGTCCTGCAGCAGGACCCGCACCTGTTGCACCGTCCGCGATCCGTCCCCATCAACGAACTGCCGCAGCAGGCTCTCGTACAGAGGGCGTTTGCCCAGGACTCGGCGCAGGCCGGCGTCGACGTCCACGCCTTGGATCCGTAGAGCCGCCACGTCCTTGGGCGGGACATCGGGCCCCTCCTGCAGCGGGGCGTCGGCGACGCGACGAGGTGCGATAAAGTTCAGCAGCGCGCTGAACAGGTTGGCTGGATCGATGGGTTTGACGATGTGATCGTTCATCCCGGCGTCCATCGTCTTCTGCCGGTCTTCTGCCATGGCGTTGGCCGTCATCGCCAGAATCGGCAGGTCCTTGAATTGTGGTAGCTTGCGGATCTCCCGGGTCGCCGTCACACCGTCCATCACGGGCATCTGCATGTCCATCAGCACCGCATCGTAACTGGCGGTCTGGACCATTTTCACGGCGATGGCGCCATTCTCGGCGATCTCGACCTCCAGGCCCCCCTCCCGGAGAAGTTCAGAGGCGACCTGCTGGTTCAGTTCGTTGTCTTCGACGAGCAGAATCCTGGCTCCCCTGATAGGGCTGAGCTGTGTCGCCCAGTCATCCTGCTCGATGACGTTGTCGGCGATGGCCCCGCCGAGGACACGCACCGCTGCATCGAACAGATGGGACGGCGTTACGGGCTTGACCAGGGTGACATGGATGCCGGCGGACTCGGCCTCATCCAGTACGTCCGCCCGGCCATAGGCGGTCACCATCACCCGCTGCGGCTTCGTCGTCACGTTCAACGCTTCCATCTGCCGACCCGCTTCGACGCCGTTGATGCCGCCGAGCTTCCAGTCGAGGAAGACGATCTCATAGGGGTCGTCCCCAGAGTTCTCCTCCTTTACGGCGGCTACCGCTTCCTCGCCGGAACTGACCACATCGACACGGAATGTCATCGACGTCAACATCGTGGACAGGATCTCACGCGCGTGGTCGTTGTCGTCCACCACCAGGGCGCGGCGGTTGCGGATGTCCGGTTCCGGGACGAAGACGCGCGCCCGCGCCAGGCTTTTGCGGATCCGCGCCGTGAACCAGAACGTGCTCCCCTTGCCGCGCTCGGAGGTGACGCCAACCTCGCCCCCCATGAGTTCTGCCAGTTTTTTGGATATGGCCAGACCGAGGCCGGTTCCACCGTACTGCCGCGTCGTCGATGTATCGGCCTGGGAGAAGGATTGGAACATCTTCGCCACCTGCTCCGGGGTCATGCCGATTCCGGTGTCCGTAACCTCGAAACGGACGAGTACGGTCTCGCCGGGCTCGCCGAGAACCCTGGCACGGATGATGATCTC
>CALFPI010000583.1 GCA_937919035.1 uncultured Gemmatimonadaceae bacterium | reverse complement strand
TTAGGACATGTCCGGACCTGCTGCTGTCGGTGCCACCCGTGGTATGGTGTTCGACGTCGAGCGCTATTCCACGCACGACGGCCCGGGTACGCGAACCACGGTCTTTCTCAAGGGCTGTTACCTGCGTTGTGCCTGGTGTCACAATCCCGAATCGGAGGATGCCCGGCCGGAACTGATGTTTGCTGCCGGGCGCTGCATCGGTTGCGTGGCCTGCATCGATGCCTGCACCCACGATGCGCTGTATCTGACGGATGGCTCTGGCAAGCGCCTGTCAGCGGGGGAATTGGCCGTGCGACGCGGTCAGCCGCAACCGCTGACAGGTCGAGTCTACGACGCGCAGGCCTGCCAGCGCTGTGGCGCCTGTGTGGAGGCCTGTTACCCCGGGGCGCTGGAAATGGTGGGCCAGCGACAGACAGTCGAGCAGGTGTGGCCGCAGATTGCGGCGGACCGGCCGTTCTACGAGCGCAGCGGGGGTGGCGTGACCCTCTCCGGGGGCGAACCTCTTCGGCAGCCACACTTCTCACGGGAGCTCCTGCAGCGCTGTCGCGCCGAAGGTATCCATACGGCGCTGGACACCACCGCCTTCGGTCGCTGGGACTCACTGGCGTTGGTTCTGCCTTTCACCGATCTCGTACTCCTCGATCTGAAAGCGATGGATGCAGCTGTGCATCGACGCTGGACGGGTGTCGACAATGTCAGCATTCTCGCCAACGCCAGGCGCCTGGCGACATTGCTGCGGGACCGGGGTCCGGTGAATGAAACAGAAGCCTATGGCCTGTGGGTGCGCCTGCCGTTGATCCCCGGCATCAACGCCGCGGCGGAACCGTTGCAGGCGGCGGCGAATTTTATCAGGACCGAACTTGAAGGCGCGGTACGCGTCGTTGAACTTCTCGGCTACCACACGCTTGGCGGTGACAAACGCCAGCACCTGGGCCTGCCACAGGCCTTGCCCGGGACGGCACCGATGGCGCCCGAGGCTCTGCGCCGACATGGTGAAGCCATGGTCGAACTGCTGCAGGGCTGTGGCATCACGGTCCGTTGGCGTTGAGCAACATCTCAAGACGTCGGCTGCGGTCCGGGTCGAGGGCGCGCAGGTGGAGCAAGTGCTGGCGGACCCAGGCCTCATCGCCAACGGCGGCCGCTGCGCGCCTGCTCACGGCTCGCCCCAGAACAGACTCACTGTCTCGCGGATTTCCTCGACGCTGCGGGTCTGCTTCGGTGCACCCCAAAAGGGTGGATACAGCTCGCGGTAATCCTCGCGCGAAAAACGCTTGTCGATCAACAGGATCAAGCCACGATCGATGTCAGAGCGGATGACACGCCCTGCTGCCTGCAGGACACGATTCATGCCGGGGTAGGTGTAGGCGTAGGCGAAACCGGCGTTTTCGTGGTCGTCGTAGTAGCCCTTGATGAGATCCCGCTCCAGACCGATCTGCGGCAGCCCGACGCCCACCACGATGGCCCCGACCAGGCGGTCACCGACCAGATCGATGCCTTCGCCGAAAATTCCGCCCATGACGGCGAAGCCGACAACGGTCTCAGCGTTGGCGACGTTGAAGATGGCGAGGAACTGCTCCTTCTGCTGTTCCGTCATGCGCGGCACCTGGGTCATGACGAGCGTGTTGCGTGCGGCGACGGTGCTAAACCGTGGCACGACTTCCTGCAGGTACTTGTACGACGGAAAGTAGACCATATAGTTGCCACGTCTGCCGCTGACAGCGGCGGCGATCGAGCGGGCTACGTCCTCGTACGACAGGCCGCGTCCGCGGTAGCTCGTATCGATATGATCGGCAACCATGACGAGCAGGTTTTCCGCCGGGAAGGGGGAGTCCAGTTCCAGCGTGTAATCGGTGCGCTCGCCGCCCAGCAGTCGGCGGAAGTAATCGACAGGCGTCAGGGTGGCGGAGAAGAACGTTGCCGAACGACCGCGCTTGCAGGCTTCGCGGATGCGGCTGGACGGATCGAGACAGTAGAGGCGCAGGGTCAGATCCCCCTGGCCGTGCTTTTCACCGTACGTGACGTAGTGCTCGTCGAACAGATCGTAGACCCGCAGAAAGGCGAGGATGGTGAAGAACAAATCCGTCAGCGGCTCTTTCCAGCTCGTGACTCGATTGCGTGCGAGCACGGGTTCGATCTCATTCTGCACGCGGTGCAGCAGGGGTTGCAGGTCCGTCGGTGGGGTGCGATCGAGCCAACCGTCACCGCCGCCCTCATCGGCGCAACGCTGGATCTGTGTGCTCAGATAATGGTCGAGGGCACCGAGAGCATGACGCGCCGCTGGCAGATCGTTACCCAGCGCTTTGATGACGGCACGCACCTCGCCACGGCGGATCTGCGCCGAGTACATATCGCGCGCACGGTCCACGAGGTTGTGGGCCTCGTCGACGAGGAAGCCGTAGTTGCCCCCGGTATCGAGGAAGTACCGTTTGAGGTAGGCCTTCGGATCGAAGACGTAGTTGTAGTCGCAGATCAGCACATCCGACCACTGGGACAGGTCGAGACCCAGCTCAAATGGGCAGACCCGGTGCTTCCTTGCCGCTGACTCGATGGTGTTGCGGTTGAAGTCATCGTGTGTGGCAAAGGTGTCGGCCACCGCATCGTTGATGCGATCGAAGTAGCCAAGGGCGAATTCACAGGTCTCCGCATCGCAAGGCTTGCCGTCGCGTGCGTTGAAGCAGATCCGGTCGCGCGCCGTGATGGTGCAGGACTTGAGACGCAGGCCACCACCACGCATATCCTCAACGGCTTTCTCGGCAACCGTACGGCCACTGGTCTTGGCTGTCAGGTAGAAGATCTTGTCGACTTCACCCTTGCCGAGAGCCTGCACCGCCGGATACAGTACCGATACGGTCTTGCCGATGCCTGTGGGCGCCTGGGCAAAAAGACGACCGTCGGAAACGATGGTTTCGAATACGGCTTCCGTCAGTTCCTGCTGTCCGGGGCGGAAGTCGGGGAACGGGAAGGCAAGATTCTCGATGGAGCTGTTGCGCCGCGCGCACCAGAGGTGCCAGGTGCGCGCCCAGCGCAGGTAGCGCTGTGTGAGTTCAAGGAAGAATGCTTCCAGTTCCTGGCGGGTGAACTCACGGCGGTCCTCGTGCATCTCGCCGGAGACCAGTTGCAGGTAGGTGAGTTGCACCTCCACCAGCCGTGGCTGTAACTGTTCAGCAAGGATGTGCGCGTAGATCTTGGCCTGCGCCCAGTGATGCTGGTTGTCGGGCTGCTGGGCATCGAGATCGCCGTAGGTGGTCTTGATCTCCTCTACCAGCAACTCGTCGCCCTCATGCAGCACGCCATCGACGCGACCGACCACTTCCAGAGACAACTCGCTCTCCGCATCATCGATTCGGCGCCGCACGGGGACTTCGCAGCGATACGCCGGCGGGCGTAGATCCTGTACATACTGGTGGCCGCGTGTGCCCTCGACGGCACGCTGGGCACTGACGAAAGAAGAGCCCAGATCGCCGGAGCGCAGGCAGAAGGCCACGAGCTCGCGGACGGATGTTTGCAGGTGAGAGGATTCGGTCATATCGGGAGCATTTTTCGGGGCGGATTTCGCGGCGAAGGGATCCGTGGACCGAGTCAATATAACAGGTTAGGTTCGCAGGAAATTTCTCAGGAGAATGGAATCAGTGAATGAAGCCGGGTCTACCCCCGTGCGCTTCGGTGTCATCGGTGGCTCGGGCGTCTATCAGATGTCCGGCGTCGAGATGGTTGCCGAGCATGAGATCGACACCCCATTTGGCGCCCCTTCGGATCTGCTGGTGGAAACCCGTGTTGGTGATCGCACGGTCTTTTTTCTGCCAAGGCACGGCAGAGGTCATCGCCTGTTGCCATCGGAAGTACCGTATCGCGCCAATATCCACGCTATGAAGTCAGCCGGTGTCACACATCTATTGGCCGTCAGTGCCGTGGGTATCATGACAGAACAGATTCGCCCGGGGGAGATGGTTGTCCCCACGCAGATCTTTGATCGCACCAAGGACATCCGTGCCTCGACGTTCTTCGGCGATGGAGTTGCCGGCCATGTGTCGCTCGCCGACCCCTTCTGTGAACAATTGCGACAGCCCTTGATCGCCGCCGCTCGTGCCTGTGGCGCCACGGTGCATGATGGTGGCACCTATGTCTGTATGGAAGGTCCTCAGTTCTCCACACGGGCCGAATCGCGCTTCTACCGCAGCGCTGTGGATGCCAGTGTCATCGGCATGACGGCGATTCCCGAGGCCAAGCTCGCCCGCGAAGCGGAGATGTGTTACGCCATGCTCGCCATGGGCACCGACTACGACTGCTGGCATGAGACGGAGGAAGACGTCTCGGTCGAGGTGGTCATCGCCACGTTGCGGGCCAACGCCGCAATGGGCAACCAGGTTGTGCAGGCCGTGGCGGGGCTGCTACCCGAAACATCCGATTGCGACTGCCTGAGTGCGGCACGGTTCGCCACTATGACCGCACCTGAGGCGATTTCTGCCGAGGTGAAGGCGCGGTTGCGGGTCTTGTATGGGAAGTACTGGGACTGAGACCGAGGTGGTTAGGGCCCCGGCCTTCCCACTCTCCTTCAGTTCGCTCCCGTTGCGCCTTCCTCGCCGACGCCGTGCTGGATATCGGTCAGGGAGCGATGGCCGACTACGGTGCCGTCATCGGCGTCGTCGCGCTCGAGGGTGCCGAGGATCGCGAACATCTCCCGCAGATTCTGCATGCCGCCGATTGCGACCCACACGGTGATGATGATGGTGAGGGTCAGCATGACGATACTGTAGCCCCACCAGAATGTCGCCCAACTGCTGTTGGAGACATCGCTGGAGAGCATGTAGAAGGTGCCGGCTACGAAGACGCCGGCGACGAGGAAGATGTAGGCGTAGGAGAAGATGAACAGGGCCCGGTCTCCGAGGGTGAATTCCTTGCCCATGCCGAAGATCGCAAAGGCCCTTGAGCGGGCCGACGATTCGGCGCCCACAGGGTTCTCACGATCGGCGTCTGACTCGACAGCATAGCGACCGCGGTGCAGCAGTTGGTCCATGTTGAAGACGGGCTTGCCAACACCTGAGATGAGGCTGACACCGACATAGGTCACCAACGTCGCCACCATCGTCCAGAACCAGAGAATCTGCGCGTTGACTGGCATTTTCTCGCTCGCCGCCAGGTCGGGCGCGATGCCGGCGATCATCATGCGGGCATCATCCCAGAAGTAGGTGAAGTACCAGCCGCCGATGGCCAGGACCACACCGATGATGGCCGCCCCCCAGGCGCCGGCATTGGTGCCGTGTTTCCAGTACAGACCGCCGACGATGGCCGCCCCCGCCCAGCCCAGATAGATCGTCCCCGTAAGGGCGAAAAACATGAGGATGTCCTGCTGCTGACTGAAGAGCAGACTGAAAAAGAAGATGAAGACGGCGACGCCGAAGATCGACAGTTTCAGCAGGCGGATGTGGGCTTCCGGCTTGAGGACGCTGCTATCACCGAGCAGGTTCTGCCGCACGGGCATGACGACATCCTGAATGAAGATCGAACCCCAGGCATGCAGATAGGTGTCGTGGGTGGAAATGAACGCCGCCAGCATGACCGCGGCGAAAAGGCCAACGATGACGGGTGGCAGGAAGTGCGCGGTGGCGATGGTCACCGTCAGCTGCGAGCGAATCTGTTCGGAGTCGATCGCGTCCAGGGCGGCATGGGCGCCGACGGCATCGGCGGCAAAGTCCGGATGATGCAGGAAGGCCCAGGCGCACATGGGCAGCAGCACCAGCGGCAGGGTCTGCGTGATCGGCCGAAGTTGGCCGATGAGGCGACCCATGCGGGCATCGTGAGGGGAGCGGGCCGAGCCGTAGTAGCCCTGGTTGCCCTGCCAGGCCATGAACACATAGACAGCGGCAAAGGCCTGGATGAGGAAGTAATTGACGTTGAAGTTGTCGGTGTTGCCCGTCTCGAGCGGGTTGATCAGGGAAGCGTCTGCCGGCGCCATGGCGGCGGCATCCATGATCTGCGACCAGTCGAAGAGGAAGAACAGCAGAAAGATCCCCATCACGGCGAAGACGGCGTTGACGAAGATGCCCTGGAAAAAGTCGGTGACCATCACCGCGATCTGGCCGCCGAGGAAGGTGAAACCCAGGGAGATGGCCAGCAGGAAGAACATGATGGCGGCGTAGATGAGATCGAAGCGGAAGCCGATGTCAACGATGTATTCCGGAAAGCCGCAGTAGTGCTGAAAGAAGCGGCCACCGACCGCAGGAAAGATGCCGAAGTTGATGACGCCGGAAATGCAGCCCATGACACCGGCATAGACCCGAAAGGATCGGCCGTAGCGCATCTCGAAAAATTGCGCCATGGTCATGGCTCGTGTCTGCCGGAAGCGGTACTGCACCCATCCTGTGGCGGCGACGATGACGCCGATGGGCAACAGCATCATGTCCCACCAGGCGGCGGTGAAACCGGCCTTGTAATGCATCTCGAAGCGGGCGACGATGCTGATGGCACCCAGACCGGCGATGCCGTCGGCGACGCCCAACAGGTACTTGCCGGCGCAGCGATTGGCCGAGAGGAAATCGGCGACGCTGCGCATGTACAGGCGCGTCGACCAGGCGCAGACGCAAATAAACCCCAGCAGGCTCAGGACGATGAGCCAGTCAATCCAGTGCAGATTCATGCAGGCCTCCCGATTCTTCCGCAACGATCCGGACGATTGCCCGATACTTTACGACTTGCATGCGTGCAACGCGAGGGCCCCGCTGATTCGGTCATCGCCTCGCCTCGCAGCGCCGTCGCCAGTTCGCCGATGTTGTTGCAGTACACCTGAGCACCGAGCCGATCACCATGACCGAGCCGAACAACCATGACAGTGACGGGTCGATCTGGGAAAGCTGACAGCAAACCTTGGCGTTACTTGATGCGCACCTCACGGCCCGTGGCCGCCGACTGGTAGATGCCGTCGAGCATCTGCATCAGTTGCACGCCTTGCTCGGGCCCCATCAGGGGCGTCCTGCCCGTCTGCACACACGCGAGAAAATGATCGGTCTGTCCGGCGAAGGCGTTGGTATCTGGCACGTGCGGGGTGATGTCGATCTGCACGCCGTCGCGCTCCGTCAGGATCTTCAGCGGGTTCATCTCGATACCGCCCTTGCTGCCAGCGATCTGCGTGACGCTGCCACCGGACAGGTTCAGCGCCCAACTGCATTCCAGGATGAGTGTCGCCCCCGTGTCGAAGCGGATCAGGCCGAAGGCCGAGTCGTCCACGTCGAAGTGGGTACCCTTCGGCAGCGTGTGTTCGAATTTCCGATAGGCGCTGCCCGATACCGCTACCGGTTTCGGTGAGCCCATCAGCCACCAGGCGGTGTCCAGGGCGTGTACGCCGATGTCGATCAGCGCACCACCACCGGAGCGCTTCTTGTCAGTGAACCAGGACTGCGTGCCCAGCGGGATGCCGCGGCGGCGGTGATATACGGCCCGGCCAAAGTAGATATCTCCCAGTTCGCCTTTCTCAACGTAGTCCTTGACCAGTTTTGCGGCGCCGGTGAAGCGCTGACAGAGGGCATACATGAGCGTCAGGCCGCCCTTTTTCGCCGCGTTGGCGAGGCTTCGAGCCTGTTTCGCGTCGAGGGCGGGCGGCTTCTCACAGATCACGTGGCACCCGGCGCGCAGTGCGTCGAGGGAGATGGGTGCATGCAGAAAGTTGGGCAGGCAGACGCTCACCGCTTCCACTTCGCCCGCCTGCAGCATCGCCTTGTGATCGGAGTACACGAAAGGGATATTGTGCTCCCGGGCAATGCCGCTGGCCAGTTCCTCATTTGCGTCACATACGGCGACGACCTCGGCCCGCGCCGATTGCAGATACCCCTTCAGGTGTTCACGTCCGGGCCAGCCCAGGCCGATGATCCCTACCTTGATCTTCTTCGCCATGATCCTCTTCCTATTCTGGTGTCCAGGGGGGTTTGGTGTATACGGGGATAATGCAGCATACTCGCAGTGCAGACCATCCCGCACGTTCCCACGAGAGGAGAACAATATGATGACCAGCACCTGGCAGGCCGCCGACACTCGCTACGAGCAGATGACCTACAACCGCTGTGGCCGCAGCGGCCTCGATCTGCCGGCCCTGTCCCTGGGCCTGTGGCACAACTTCGGCGGTGTCGCCGATGCCGACACCGCGACGGCGATGGTGCGCAGGGCCTTCGATCTGGGCATCACACACTTTGATCTGGCCAACAATTATGGGCCGCCCCCGGGCACGGCGGAGACAACCTTTGGCAACATTCTGGCTCGGGACCTGGCAGCCCATCGCGACGAACTGATCATCTCGACGAAGGCCGGCTGGGGCATGTGGCCCGGTCCCTACGGCGACTTCGGTTCACGCAAATATCTCATTGCCAGTCTGGATCAGAGTCTGCAGCGTATGGGTCTCGACTACGTCGATATCTACTACCACCACCGGCCGGATCCCCACACGCCTCTGGAAGAAACGATGGCGGCCCTCGATCACGTCGTGCGCCAGGGCAAGGCCCTCTATGTCGGCATCTCCTCCTACGATCCGAAAGACACGCGCCGTGCCGCCGGCCTGCTGCGTGAACTGGGCACGCCCTGCCTCATCCACCAGCCCTCGTACAGCCTGCTGAACCGGCGCGTCGAGGAAGGTCTGCTCACCGTGCTGGCAGAGGAAGGGATCGGTTGTATCGCCTTCTGTCCACTGTCACAAGGGTTGCTGACCAGTCGTTATCTGGAGGGCATTCCCGATGATTCCCGGGCGGCCAGCGCCCACGGTTCGCTCAACAAGGATTCGATCACCGCCGCCAAAGTGGCACAGGTGCGCCAGTTGAACGACGTCGCCGGTGCCCGCGGCCAGACCCTGGCGCAGATGGCCCTGGCCTGGGTGCTGCGTCTGCCGCAGGTGACAACGGCGCTGATCGGTGCCAGCCGGCCGGAACAGATCGAAGAGAATGTTGGTGCTCTCGCCGCCGCCGACTTCAGCCAGGAAGAACTGCAACGCATCGACGCGATCGTCGCCGGGTAAGGACGGACAGCACCGTTCGGCAGATGCCTCTCTACGTTGCCTGTGGTCTCTGTATCGTTCCTTTGCGCATAGCGGCTGCCAGTACCTGACTGATGATCCCGGAGGGATCATGACGCCGGAAGTAACCCACGTCGGCGATGATGAGCAGTTTCCCGCGGGCCCGCGAGAGACTCACATTGATGAGGTTGGGCGCCGATGAGCCTGGTGCCTTGCCGGACAACAGCCGACCCGGAGGCAGGGGCTCGACATCCACCGTATCAAAGATGACGACATCCTGCTCGCCTCCCTGGAAACGATGTACAGTACGGCATTCGACCTGGTCTGCGAGGTGGGGCATGGCTGCCAGCCGTCGACCGATGCGGCGGACCTGTTCGACGTAGGGCGTGATGATGGCGATGGAGTCGGCGCCACCGGCTACGGCCTGGGTCGCCAGTTCTACGGCGATCTCTGCATGTCGCTCATTGAAGCGGGAGTAGCTGCCGGCGGGGGTTTCGCAGAGTCCTGTACCATCGGTGTCGACCACCACGATCGCTGACCCCGGGCAGGGCTCGCCGGCGGCAATGTGTCGGGTCTGCTGCGTGTTGGCACCATGGCGCAGCTGACCGTTGTAGAACAGTTCGCCCACCAGAGCACCGATGTCGGCGTGCATGCGGTACTGGGTGTCAAGCATGACCACCAGATCACTCCCATGGGGATCGGGCACGGTGACCTGAAAGATGCTGCGTCCCATGGCGCGTTGCACAAAGGCGTCCTGCGACTGGACAATGGGGGGCAGTTGCTGCGGATCCCCGACCATGATCGCCCGTTGCGCCCCCAGGCAGGCACAGTAGAACAGCGTCGGCAGAATGGCCATGCCCGCCTCTTCCACGATCACTGCGTCAAAGCGCTGGCCTGCCAGCAGCGAACTCATGTAGACATTGGTCATCGTTGCCAGCAGCAGACGGGCCTCCAAGAGGACGACCCCTTCCTGATGACGCAGATTGCCCCGCAGGGCCTGGCAGCGCTCGGCACAGAGCCGGGCGGCCCTCTGCAGACGGTCCAGTCGTTGCTCGACGGCGGCCTGCTGGGTCTGTGTGGGTTGCCGGGCCAATCGTGCTGCCAGGCTCTCACCAAAGAGTACCAGCAGCCGCCGCGGATCGACATGGCGTACTGCATTGGTGGCGAACAGGCCCAGTTGTGCCGATTCCGGCGTCGCCCGCAGATCTGCCAGCAGAAGCTTGCCGCTGTCCAGCTGCTGCAGGATTTCGTTGCGCCGGGAATCGATCCGGTCGAGTCGATGCCGCCCTTCGGCATGGATACGGTCTACGACTTCGCGCAGGCCGGCACCGCAGGTGTCGGCCGCGGTTTGCCCGAGACGTACGACGACGCCGCTGTCGATAAGGCTTGCCCCCTCGTGGAGGGTGGCAAAACTGGCCAGTGCCTGGTCCACGGCGGCATTGGTTGTGGAGGTGACAAGCACACGCTGGCCGAGGCGCAACAGGGACAGGATGATGTGTCCAAGGGTGGTTGTCTTGCCCGTGCCCGGTGGCCCCCAGACAAAGGCAGGGGTAACCCGACGACACAGGTCGACCGCTTGTTGCTGGCTGCTATTGAGCGTGGTAGGTCGTACATCACCGCCGGAATCCTGCGGCAGTTGTCGCGGCGGCTGGTTGCCGAACAGAGCCAGTGCGGTGTCGGTGTGGAAACTGTCATTCTCTCCCAGGCCGCCCAGGGCGCCCAGCAACTTTTCATAGAGAAACCAGGGGTAGATGACGAGCATGGCACGGTCGCTGCGCAGCTCGATGGCCCGGGCACTGGCCAGGACAATGCGATCGCCAGCGATGGAGACGACGGATACCAGATCGTCGCCGCTCGCGGTGATCAGGTTGCACTCACCCCCCTGAACCAGTTTGTCATTCATCT
>CALFPI010000582.1 GCA_937919035.1 uncultured Gemmatimonadaceae bacterium | reverse complement strand
GGCGTTGCCATCGACGGCGCCTCCGGCAGAGCCTGGTCGATCGACGCAAACTCGCGGGCCCCGGCGGCAGCACACGCCGGCATGTATCATGTCGGGCCAATGTCTGCGGATCGACCGAAGGGGCTGAATGCGACCGAGTATGACTGCAGCGTGCGGGATGATGCCAACGTCTACGGTGCGCTCGCTGTGGGTGTTCCGGGGCAGATGGCGGGAATCGGCACACTGCACGAGCGCTGGGGCCGGCTGCCCTGGCCCCGCGTCGTGCAGCCCTGTCTCGATCTGCTCGCCGATGGCATCCCCATCGGTCCGGGACTGGCGCAATCCATCGGCAATCTCGAAGACGTGATCCGTCGCTATCCGGCGACGGCGGCGCACCTGCTGCCGAATGATGCTGTGCCGACAGAGGGCGCTGTCTGGCATCGGCCGCATATGGAGCGCACCCTGGAGCGACTGGCGACGGCAGGTTGGCGGGACTTTTACGATGGCGAAATTGCCGGCGCCATCGTCGATTCGCTGAGTGCTGCCGGTGGTATCCTGACGCGGCAGGACATGGCCACGTTTCAACCCCGCATCACCGAGCCCTACGCCGGGCGTTATCGTGAGGCCGAGATCCTCGGCGCGATTCTGCCCAACGGACCGATCTCGGTCCTGCAGGCGCTCAACATGCTCGACTGTTTCGACGCGGTTGATGTCGACGATGTTGTCTGGTGGCATCGCATGACGGAGGTCCTCAAGCGTGTATGGCGTGATCGGCTGACGTATCTGGCCGATCCTGACTACGCTGACGTACCCATCGAACGCTTGCTGCATCGCGACTACGCCCGGGGTCTGGTGGAGGACCTGCTCCGCTTTCCGCGCTTCGTCGACAGGCGCCCCTTTGCGGCCGGAGGCGGCGTGCCGGAAACGAGTCATGTGTCCACCGCTGACAGCGATGGCAATGTCGTTTCGGCGACGATCACCCAGGGGGGTGGGTTCGGCTCGGTCTTCACCGTGCCTGGCTGGGGCATCATTCTCGGTCACGGCATGTGCCGCATGGATCCGCGCCCGGGGCGGGCCAACTCGGTCGCCGGTGGCAAGCGACCACTGAACAACGTCATGACCATGGTGCTGCGCACACCCGCACGGGACATCGCCCTGGGCATGCCCGGCGGGCGTCGAATCATCAGCGTGGCGCCGCAACTCGTCTCACGCCTGATCGACGCCGGCGCCACCTGTGCAGAGGCGGCCCTGGCGCCACGCATGCACGTCATGGGCGCCGAGCCTGTCGAACTCGACGCCGCCGCGCCGGACGAACTGGCGGCCGCCCTGGAGGGGATGGGGCATAACGTCATCCGGCGCCCGCGTGCCGGTGGCCATGCGGCGGGGGCCGAGTTCATACGAGGCACAGGCACCGTCTGTGGTGGCGGCGGTGGTGTGGCGGTGGCGGTATGAGCCCGACACCCGAGCACCGCACGGTCATCGTTGTCGGTGGCGGACCGGCGGGTCTGCCCATGGCCGCCGTCCTTGGCGGCTGGCATCCATACTATCGTGACAGCGCTATGTTGCGGCAGCGCTATCCGCAGCTGGCGCAGATGCTGGCGCAACACGAGGGCAGTCTGTTGACACTGGACTTCACCGATCTGTTGCGTGCGGGCATTCCACCGGCGGACATGTTTCGCCTGCTGCATCATCCACGGCAGATGTTTCAGGGCCTCGAGCAGATCGCCCTCGAGTTCCGTCGCAATGCCGCCATCGATTGTCTGCTGCTGACGCAGGAGGAAGTCGGCGGCCTGTGGAACAACGTGCCGGAGAAACTGCTGACCCTGTCCCCCGGGCAGTGGATGGAGTTCGCCTTCCATCCGTTGGCGCAGTACGCCCAGGAAACGGGGCAGACCATTGACGTCAACGAACTGCTGATCAAGCAGCGGATCGTCGACTACTACCACCAGATCCCGAGGCGCTTCGAGGTGGAACCCAACGTGCACACGTGGGAGCGGGTGACGCGTGTTGAGCCGCATCCCGAGGGTTTTCTGGTGACGGCTGCCGATGTCTCCGCCTGGCGCGACAAGGATCCCGTCGCC
>CALFPI010000581.1 GCA_937919035.1 uncultured Gemmatimonadaceae bacterium | reverse complement strand
ATCGATGATTTCCTGGCCGTGGCGATCGATGTCCCGCCGGCGGAAGGACCGCACCTCGCTCAGGTGTGCCACTTCGGTCGGTTGGCGCTGCGCCAGGAACAGCAGCAGCTTGTCTGAGGCCACACGCCCGCGGGGACGATCCAGTTCGCGCGCCGCCTTCTCGCGCCAGACACTCAACTCTCGAAGAGTCGCCAGTTCCAGGCCCCGCATTTTGCCAAATCCCTTGACCCGGCGAAATTCCTCGCGCGGATCCCGCTCGTCATAGAGCGTCTGGTCGTTCAACGTCGCCATCTCCTGCCGCAGCCAGTCGCCCAGGCCGTTGGCTTCCGCGCGCCGCACCAGTTCGTCGTGCGCATCCACCAGATAACGGACGTCATCCTCGGCGTAGCCCACCTGGTTCTGTGCCAGGGGCCGCTGCAGCCAATCGGTGCGTGTCTCGGTCTTGTCCAACTCGACGCCGACGAGCTCAACCAGCAGGTCGCGCAGCGAGATCGTACTCGCCAGCCCGACGAATCCAGCCGCGATGCGTGTATCAAACAGGTTGGCCGGTGGCGCCGTCGTCCCCGAGGCGCGCGTTGCGTTGCGCAGAATCGTCATATCCTGAACCGCGTCGTGCAGGATCTTCACCGTACCCGTGTCAGCAAGCAGGTCACCCAGCGGCGCCAGTTGGCCACCGAGAGCGACGGCGTCCAGCAGATAACATCCTTCCCGCGAGACCCCCACCTGCACGAGACCGAGTGCCGGATAGAACGTGCTCTCCCAGACCAGTTCCGTATCGACAGCCACCTTGCCCAGTTTTCGGGCTTCCTCCAGGCGTGTGACCATCTCAGGTACCGTTTCAATCATCTCCCACGACTCTCCCCTGGCGGCTCGGCGCCGGTGCGTTCTGTGATAAGGCCATAGTGTTCGATGCGGCGATGCCGGGAAAAATCGAAAGTACTCTGGCGGTAGAGCCGGGCCAGATCCAGGTCACAACGAGCCACGATCAACTCATCCGTAAGGCTCGTTGCCTCGGCGACAATCTGCCCGGACGGGGCAACGATACACGTTCCACCAATCTGCTCAACGCCCTCCTCTGTGCCGGCTTTGGCGACAGCAACAACCCAGCAGGAATTCTGATAGGCTCCGGCCTGCAGGCTGAGATGGTTGTGGAAGGATGCCAGATGGTCAGCGTCGGGGTTGGCCGGGTTGTGTACGGGCGTGTTGTAACCCATCACAATCAGCTCAGCGCCCTGCAACGCCAGCACCCGATAACTCTCGGGCCAGCGACGGTCATTGCAGATCATCATACCAACGACACCGCCAAAAGCGTTCCAGGTGCGGAAACCGAGATCACCGACGCGGAAGTAGCGCTTCTCCAGATTCTGAAAGGGCTGCGCGGGCTGATACCGATCATACCCGGGTAGGTGGATCTTCCTGTAGTGGCCGATAATGCTGCCATCGGGGCCCACGAGCACCGCCGCGTTGTAGCGTCGAATCTCACCCTCTTCAGCAGCCAGTTCGGCAAAGCCAAGGTGAAAGCCGAGGCCGAGACGCCGCGCCTCGTCAAACAAGGGCTGCGTGTCGGGGCCGGGCATTTCCCGCTCGAACCAGCCGTCGATCTCGCCCTCGTCTGTCATGTGCCAATGCGGGAAGAACGGGACCAGGGCGACCTCGGTGAAAACGATCAGATCGCAGCCCATGTCATGGCCCTGCTGCATGAGGGCCAACAGACGGACAACAACATCAGCGCGCGATTCGTTGCGGGAAACGGGGCCCTGTTGGGCGGCACCAATGGTCAGCACGCGCCCCATCAGCTGTCGTCACGCCCTTGCCCGCAACCCATATCAAGCCCCCGCATACCGGGGCGCAGATCGATGGCCTCACACAACCACTCCAGCAACCACAGGGCATTCGGCCCCATTTCGTTGGCGCAGACCCAGGCCGGGTCATAGGCATTCGAACGGGAATATCGGGCCCGAGTCAGGGCGTGTCTGGTGTCGGCGCTCAGCATGAGTATGCAGCGCAAGATAGCTGCACTGGCCAACGGCGGCCATTCCGGGCTACCTTGGCGACCGTCCCAGGGGCATGACGGTGTGCCCTGCCCTCGATCCGGAGCGCCTGAGGATGGCTGTCACATACCTGCGCGAAGAAGACTTCCGCGAGCGCTTCGACATAGCGGACTTTGTTGCGGCGACACGCCAGTCTTTCGAGCTGTATGGCGCGGGCCAGATCATCAATCCGCCGCGGCAGGAGTCCGTCGAGGAACAGGACGGGACCAGTCGCTTCCGCCTCGACATGCCGGCGACGTGGACCGGGCAGTACCGGGTGCGCAAGATCATCGAGGAGGTTTCCAACGTCGGCTCGGGACACCTGGGATCGCGCGAGGCGTGGATCGAACTGGAGGACCTCACCAGCGGCGCCCAGGTGCGTCTGGATGCCGGCTACATCACCGACATGCGAACCGGCGCGGCCGGGGCTCTGGCTGTCGATTTCCTCTCGGGGCATGACGTACGCCGCGTCAGCATTCTGGGTACCGGTCGTATCGCCCGCTGCCTGACTCTGGCCTGTGATCATCTCTTTGACCTCGAGGAGCTGCGTTGCACGAGCCGCAACGCCGACAATCGTGATGCTTTTGTCGCCGCCCTATCGCCACAGCTGCATGGTACCCGATTGCGCATGACGACGTCCATCGAGGCCTGTGTGGAAGGTGCTGATGCGGTACTGACTGCGATTCCCACGCCAACACCGGTCATCGGCCAGGCGCAGCTGGCGCCGGTCGACACCATCGTCGCGATCGCCGGCGATTCGCGTACACGTCAGTTGCAGGCCGATCTCCTCGAGTCACGTCCCGTCGTTGTGGATCTGTTGCAGCAGGCACAGAAGTCCGGCGAGTTCCGATCTGCTGCGACGCAGCAGACCCTCGAGCGGATCGCCCTGGCGCGGGCGCCGGACGGCACGGTGCTGACCATGGGTGACGCCGCCTGTGGGCGCGTTGCCCGAGGCGGCAGTGCCGCCTACCTGACCGGGATGGCGGCACAGGACCTGTGTGCAGCGGTCATGATCTACGAGCAGCTGCGCTGAATCCTGTCAACATTCGTGTGTACCGCGCCGGACGGACGCCCCGCCCTACAACGCCGCGATGCGTCGATTGCAGCGCTCACGCATACGCAGCAACCAGTCGGCGTCCTTCGGGTAGCGTGTCATCGTGATCGACTCCTCCAGTCCCCGCTCCAGCAGTTGCACCGTCTTGTCGCGTCCCTGCAGGCTGTCGAGCAACTGCAGGGCACGCTGATCCTGCAGAGCCTCGCGGAAGACCTCGCCACGCAGTGAGTCGACAGGTCCGTCTTCGCCGGGATAGACGAGGAAGGCATCCCCCGACGGGAAGTTGCCGCCAGCGTCGGTCACCTTGAAGGGATCGATGGCGTGCGTTGAGTACTGGGCATACCAGAAGTTGTAGCCCCATTGCAGGAAACCCTTCAGATCATAGCGATACAGCTGCGCCCCCAGGATGCGGTTGCGTGCCGATGGCATGCAGAAGAAACGATTGGCCACGTCCTTCCATTGGGAGACACAGTAGTAGGTCCACAGATCCTTGATGCCCCGTTCGACGAATGGCTCGATGTGGTTGCTGGCCGGGATGGGCTGCCGTACGAGACCCCGGTCGAAGTACTCCACATTGGACAGCGCGTCGATGAAGGGGAAGCCCTGCAGGTGATGATGGACCATGGCAGCGGCGGCGGCGAAGGACTCGAGATGGTTGGCGTGGGGCTCGTCGGAGACGTGGAAGAAGCAGCGTTTGCGCAGACCGCGGCGGTCGATGTAGCGCACGAGTTCAGGGAGGAATTGATCGAGGAACGCGCGGTAGCGACGCCCCGAGGCCTTGTCCTTCCAACCGAAGATCCGCTGTTCCCTGCCATTTTCGGTGACCACGATCTTCGGGCAGTGCGCCGCACCCCACTGCGTGAACAGGTGGGACATCTCGAAGAATTTCACGCCCGCCGCGTCCGCCATGTGCACCCAGCGGTCCAGGCGCGAGAAATCAAAACTGTAGCCCTCCCCGGACCGACGCACCTGCACCAGCTGCACCGTGGGGCGCTCACCGCCCACCTGCGTGTCCAGTGGCGGCGTGAACAGTGGCGTCAGCAGCATGTTGATACCGTGATCCACCGCATTGCGCACGAAGCGATCGACAAGGGCCCAGTGCTGCTGGCTCCAGACCTCAACGCCGTAGTGTGTGGCGATGCAGTCGGTGTGAAACCAGCTCGTGTGTTTCAGCTTCTGCGCCGGCAGTGTCGCCGGCAGCACCTCCAGCGTAAACGTGCCGCCACCGACCTGCCGATCCCCACTGGCCAGCGCCAACTCGATAGCAAAGATGCCTGCCGTGATGCGCGTCGGCACCCGCATCGTCACCCACAGGGAACGCCACTGCCCGGGTGGCGCCGGCAGGCGCTCACCAACAGGCAGCAGGGGGTCTGGATACAGGCCTGGCGTCGTCCGCAACACATTGTCGTCGAAGTGGGCACCGGGGAACTCACTCGGTGCCAGACCGACGGCGCGCACCTGGATGTAGCGCTGCAGATCGGATGCCACAGCCACTTGCAGGTCTTGCAGCATCGACTCGGCGCGGTAGGCCAACTGGAAGGAGAACACCTCGCCGCGCAGGCAGGTGGCACGACGAAAGGGCCGCGCCTGCAGCTCCTCATCGGCGAAGACTTTGGTCAGGGAACTGAGAAGCCGCGTCTGCAGAGCTGGAGATGCCATGGGAATTCACCTTGTATGATGGCTTGCGTATCCTGTCCGTCTCCGTCCAGTATGCGCGATTTGGCGCCAGGGCGCACGGACGGGGTATCTTTGCCCGTGACTGCAACCGGCCACCAACAACAAAGCGGAACAGAGCCATGCCATCATTGACGCCCGCACAGCTCGAACACTTCCACGAACAGGGGTATCTCGTCATCGAAGGCCTGCTGGATCCGGAGCAGGTCCTGGCCCCCGTCATCGGCGAGTATGAGGGGGTCCTCGACCGCCTCGCCGCCGAGCTCTACGCCACCGGCGCGATCCCGTCAGCCTATGAGGATCTGCCCTTCGAACAACGCCTGACGCAGGTCTATCGCGACAGCGGCAAGGTCCACGCCCAGTACTTCGACTTCAGCCTGCCCCAGGGCAACGTGCAGCCCGACACACCCTTCTGGGCAGGACCCGCCGTCTTTCAGACACTGGTGAACAAAGCGCTGCTGGATGCCGTCGAATCGATCGTCGGCCCCGAGATCTACTCCAACCCCGTGCAGCATGTTCGCATGAAGCCGCCCGAGCGGCTGACCCCGATCAACGCCGACACGGGCCTGCCACAGCTCGGCGTCACCCCCTGGCATCAGGACAATGGCGTCGTGCTGCCCGAAGCCGATGATGGTGAGATCCTCACGGTCTGGTTCTCGCTGACGGATGCGTCCATCGCGCATGGCTGTCTGCAGGTGTTTCCGGGCAGTCATCGACGGGGCCTGCTGCACCACTGCAAACGTCCACTGGGCCTCAGCGTTGCCGACCCCCTGCTGCCGACCGAGGCGCCTGTGTCGCTACCCATGAAACCTGGCGACGTGCTGTTTCTCACGCAGTTGACCTGTCACAGCTCCCTGGCCAACGTCAGCGACGAAGTCCGCTGGAGTTTCGACCTGCGCTACCAGCCGATTGGCAAACCCACAGGGCGCCCCGCCTTCCCCGGCTTCGTTGCCCGCAGCCGCGCCAACCCGGCCAGCGAACTGCGCGACCCCGTCGCCTGGGAACGGCTCTGGCGCGACACACGGGATCGCATGAGCCAGCAGGCGGAGGAAGGCCCCTTCAATCGCTGGAACGTCGATGACGCGGTCTGTGCCTGATCATGACAGAGATCAGCTATTTCGGCTACGACGATTGTATCGCCCTCGACAATGGCGCCACGCGCGTTGTTCTGGGCACAGCCGGTGGCCGCGTGCTCGAATACGCTGTGGGCGGCGTCAACGCTCTGATGCTGGAGGACACCCAGGCGGGCTGGCGCTACCAGGAGAGTGATCCCAGGGTGGAGTTGTGTGGGGGTCGGTGCGACATCGGCCCGGAGCAGATCATCGCAGGCCATCCCGACCTCTGGTTCGGCACCTGGGAAGGGATGGCCACCGGTCCACGGTCTGCCAGACTCGTCAGTAGCGAGGACCAGGGGGTGGGCGTGCAACTCATGCGCGATTTCGAACTGGCCGACACCGGCTCGCACCTGCGCTGCACCCAGACCATCCTCAACGTGTCGCCGCGCGCGATCGACACTTGCCACTGGGGTCGCACCTTCGCCCAGGGCCACGGCATCGTCGTGCTGCCCGTGACGGAGCCGAGCCGTTTTCCGCAGCACTACGTGATGTATGGCCCGGGGGGTATCGATACGCGGCCGGAGGATGCCAACATCCACGTACGGGACGGCGTGCTCACCGTCACCGGACCGCCGCAGTACGCCAAGCTCGGCATGGACTCCAACGCCGGCTGGTTCGCCTACCTGATGCGCAACGATCTGCTCTTCGTCAAACGCTTCCTCACCTACCCGGACCGGGTCTACAACGAGGTCGCCGGACTGACCACATCGATCTGGTACCATGGGACACAGGTCTGCGAACTGGAGCCCATCGGACCGCGTGAACTGCTGGCCCCAGGTGAATCGTCCAGTTTCACGGAAGAATGGTGGTTGCTGCCCCAGCCCTTCCCGGCGGACCCGTCTCAGGTCGACGTCGCCGCCGTCGTCGCCCGCGTCGAGGCGGAAACCATCGCGCCGATGATCGACTGAAAACGGCCTGCCTCAGTCGCGCACGGCGGCGCCGAAGCGTTCGATGTACCATGGTTTGAGCGGCACATCCTCGTCCATCGGGATGTAGTAGCCGAGATGTGAGCTCTTTTCGCCCAGCAACTGGCGACCGATGGGGGTGCACTTGTCGAGCAGTGCCTGCGGCATGGTGTCGTAGTCAATCGGCCGCAGCAGCCGGGTACCATAACCGTAGTAGAGCACAACGCGGGTCTGCGCCGACAGATTCGGCGCCCCTGCATGCCACACGCCCTGCTGAAAGATCACAGCGGAACCGGCGCGCACCTTCAGTTCCACAGCCCCGCGCGGATCCCTTGCGCCCTCGTCCCAGGCGGGCGCCCCGGGCATCCGATGGCTGCCGGGAACAACCATGAGGGATCCCATGTTGTGCTGCAGCAGATCCCGCAGAAAGAAGCCGACCTTCAGGTTCATGAAGGGTTTGATGCCGTTGACGTTGAAGAAGGGTTTGCCACCGTCGTCGTGCCAGCCCGTATTGCGCTGTTGCGGATTGGGTGGCACCATGATCAGGTGCGACGTCGTCAGCTGCAGATTCCAGTGACCCAGAAAGCGCACGGCCATGGGAAACGTCGCCGGCCACTCCAGCAGTTCCAGGAAGGCATCATCTTCGGTCACCAGCGGTCGCACATCGAGACCGAAAACCTGCCGTCTGTGGGGTGAATCCCGCAGGCGCCGCTCCAGCCGGGCGACGACGCCCAGCAGTTCCGCCACCTTGGGCGCCGGCAGCGCATCTTCGACGATCAAGTACCCGTCGCGCTCGAAGATTTCGATCTGTTCAGGCGTCGGGCAGGCCATCCTCCCCCTCCGTCTCCATGGCCCCGGAGGACCGTGTCGCCCGTTGCGCCACCTGCTGCCAGCCGCCCGCCGCCAGCAGCGCCACAAGCGGGAAGGCGATGGTCGGCACGGAGCCCACAACCCAGCCAGCGACCACCACCAGAGCCGATGTCACGCCCTTGGACGCCCGGTAGCCGAAGGCGTCGATCACCTCCTTGGCACGATAGCGCGCGTCGAAGGGCAGGGGCATGTAGAGCATTTCCTTGGCCGCTCGAAACAGGGAGTAGTCGAAGGTCTTGAAGATGACGTAGGCGGCGGCGGCGGTGAACAGCCGCGGTTCGATGATCACGAACAGGGCCGCCATGGCGTGCACCACAGGGATGCCCATGTGTACGTGCCGCAGCTGGACACGCTGCAGGATCAGCGGCGTCAGCAGGAACTGCATGAAGAAGGCGCCGCCATTGAGCATGGCGTAGAAATTGCCGAGATAGGCCGTCCGCTCGTCCTGCCCGGGGATGGCCTGCGCCAGAAACCCATTGAAGCACAGGTCGAGCACGGTCGATACTGTCTGTGTCAGCAGGATCAGCAGCCCGATGTGGATGAGCACACGGTGCTTCTTGAACAGGTCCAGCGCCAACGCACCGTGCCCGGCGCCGCCCTGCTGCTCGCCCCGTGGTGTGCCGCCAAGTCGGTAGGCATACAGCCCGAGGGCCGCTGCCGGCAGCAGTGTCACCGCCGTGATCAGCACCAGCGGCTCCGTACCCAGAATCGGAGCCACCCGCCCGACCGTCAGGCCACCCAGGATCCCGCCCACCGAGGCAATGCCGCAGATCGGACCGTTGACGCGTTTCGCTTCGGCCGGCTGCAGCGTGCTGTTGATGAAGCTCCAGTACTGCTCGATGATGAGCACGATGTAGCCCTCACGCAGGACATAGAGCAGCGCACTGGCGGGGCCCCCGGCAACGGTGAGGCTCGCCCAGCACAGGGCGAGGATCGCCGCCGAAACCAGACTCGTCGCTACCAGCGTGCGGCGCGCCCCGAGCCGGGTCAATGACAGCCCGTAGCCGTACAGCATGACCCCTGTGCCCACCGGTGACAGGGCCATCACCCATGGCAGGGCGCCCGCGCCATAGTGGCCGACAAAGAGCGATGTCGAGGCGCTGCGCACCGCCTCGTAGCCGAAAAGCAGGAAAAAGGCGGCGCCGCCAATGGCGACGGCCGCCGCGAGCCGTTGTGGCTCGACGCCGGATTTCAAATCTGTCCTGTCTTTCGCTGGGGTCCTGAACCCGGAGATGTCACACTCCGGGCGCCATGATGACCTATCATCGTAGTGTCTAGAATCGTTGCCGACAACCTGTGTGGCTCACGCCGCTCTCGTCGTACTGCCGCCCTCGTCATACTGGAGGTGTACCCTGTCATCCCTGCATGTCTCCCCAGGACCCACTGCCCTCGTTGACGCCAGAGATGAAGTGCGACGCCGTCTTGCTGCTGGGGACATCCCGGCGGGCGGCCTCGTCATCGAGCTGGCGGGGGGCGACTACCCGTTGCGTGAGGCCTTCGACCTGGGTCCGCACGACGCGGGCACCGCCGCCGCCCCTGTCACCTGGCGGGCCCAAGCAGGCGAGACGGCGCGCCTGCTTGGTGGTGTCGTGCTGCACGGGTTTGCCGCCGTTACGGATGCTGCCATCCGGGACCGGTTGGCACCGGAGGCACGGGATCACATCGTGCAGGTTGACCTGCGTGCGTGCGGCGTCAACGACTTCGGTGATCCCGTCGCCGGCGGCCTGGAGCTGTTCTTCGCCGGCGCGCCGATGCGGCTGGCGCGTTGGCCCAGCGAGGGCTTCGTCAGAATCACCGGTCTGGTGGGTGGGGACCCGGTGGACGTGCGCGGCACCAAGGGGGATCTCATCGGCAAGTTCCACTACGACGGCGATCGACCCGCCCGCTGGGTGGAGGAAGCCGATCCCTGGGTGCACGGCTACTGGTTCTGGGACTGGTCGGACCAGCGACAGCGCGTCGAGTCCATCGATCCCGTCGCTCGTGTCATTGCCGTGGAACCACCCTATCACAACTACGGGTATCGCGTCGGCCAGTGGTTCTACGCCTACAACCTGCTGTGTGAGCTGGACCAACCCGGTGAGTTTTACGTCGACCGTCAGGCGGGCCTGCTCTACTTCTGGCCGCCAGCGCCACTGGACGGTATCGAGGTCGCCGTCTCCGTTGCCGACACGCTGGTCACCCTGGACGGGGCCAACCACGTGCGGGTCGAAGGTCTGACCTTCGAGTACGGCCGTGGCACAGCGCTGACGATTGCCGACGCCACCGGTGTGCGGATCGAGAATTGTCACTTCCGCAACCTGGGTGGCTGGGCGGCGCGTGTGGATGGTGGCCGGCAGGTCACGGTGGCTGCCTGCCAGATCGAGGCGACCGGCGGCGGCGGCGTCTTCCTGAGCGGCGGTGACCGGCTCTCCCTGACACCGGCTGGCCACG
>CALFPI010000580.1 GCA_937919035.1 uncultured Gemmatimonadaceae bacterium | reverse complement strand
CGAGTTCCACGGCTCGGGTGAAACTCGCGCGCGCCGCTTCCACGTTTCCTGCGCGTGCCGCCACGAGTCCGGCGTAGTTGTGCGAGAAGGAGGACTTGGGATCGAGTTCGACGAGCCGGTCCACAGCCTCGAGGACACCGGGCGCGTCGTGTGCCTCCACCAGAGCATCGGCCAGGACGAGAATCGTCTCGACGAAATCATGCTTGAGGTTGAGTGTCGTACGATAGCAGTCGATGGCGGCATGGACGTCACCGGCGTCACGACGCCGGTCGCCACTCTCCATGGACGCCACTGCAGCCAACTCGACCCCTGCCAGACTCCCATCGCCGAAGGCGACAACCTGAGCCGATGTATCATGGGCTTCCTCGACCAGAACATCGCCGGCGGCGGCCACACGCCAACCCTTGCGCCGCAGAGAGCGAGCTGTGTTGGCGAATACGGCCAGGGAGGAGAAGGATACGTCGAAACCACCGATGGCATCGATCGCCGCCAGACGACATAGCACGCAGGAGGCCTCCGGGTAGGACGTGTCGACCAGAGAGCCATCGGTCGCGCTGGTTCCCGGTGTCAGCATGCCGAGATCCGCCACGGCAAAGTGCCGCCGCAAGCGGCGCAGTTCCTGCGCGCTGGCAGGTGATGTCAGGTCCCAAACTTCCGTCGCCAGCACGAACAGCAGTTCGACGCCCTGTTGCTCACAGTTGAGGCGAATGGCCTCGAGTTGCTCACCCATGGAATGGCCGGATGAAGTATCCACCGTAAAGCGATGAAAGCGACCCAGAGCGCGGGTCAGTGCCGGCGCTGCTTCCTCCGCAGAGGAGGAATCGCCGAGCAGCACGACGGCGACGCTGGGATCGGCAGCGGCTTCGACGGCAGTGGACACATACGCCTGTGTGGTTGCGGGTCTCACGTCGAGCCGGCCCGACTGCAGCACCTCGACGGCTGCCAGCGCAGCAACAGCCGACTGCTGCCAGGTGAACTGACTGCGGACATGATCGCTGCCTGCGGCGCCACGGCGCCGGGCTTCCTTGCGAAGCTCAAAAACGGCCCGCATCTGTGTCACAAGGGCGTCCATATCCGGCTCCAGTTGCCAGGCCTGACCGACAACATCCTCGCCCCCTCCCAACTGCACCGGTTGCCGGCGACTGGCCACACCGTAGCCAATCTCCTGTGGGCAGAAATCGTCACAGGCACCACCACGTGTCACGATCACGGGCAGGCCGCAGGCCATGGCCTCGGCAACGGGCAGACCAAAACCCTCCCCACGATACGGATGCACCAGCGCATCGGCTGCAGCATACAATCGGGGCACTTCCGCGCCTGGCAGATCCTCGGTGAGATACTGGATTTCCGCGCACCCTGGATCAGCCTGCAACTGGCGAATCGACTCCCCTGCTGTCTGATTCAGGTAAAAGGTGCCGACACCCATGTCCTTGATAACCAGAGCCACATCGTCGGTGGCGGAAAAAGCCTCGCGCCATGCCCGCAGCAGGATGTCGATTCCCTTGCGGTAGAGCGTGCCACCTACAAACAGGAAGCGGAAGGAAGCCTCCGTCTGCACGATTTCGTGTGCGGTGAGCCCCGGGCGAAAGCGACCCGCGTCGATCCCGGGCGGGACAATGGCAACCCGTTCCGGATCGACACCACCCTCGATGTAACAGTTACGTACGTAATTCGTGTAGGCCCACACCTGAGAGACGACACCTGTACGAACCGCTTCGATCCAGGCACGGGGTACACTGCCGAACTCCCAGGGCTGCATAAGGGCATAGCGTCCTGCGGGCACAGCCGAAAGGTCCGGTGGCCAGCGATGACGGACATGAACGTCGGCGTCAGGAATCGGACGATTCATGCGCGCCGCCAGAGCGGCATACCGGGGGTCTTGCTGCGCCTCGAATTGATCCGGCTCAAAGCCCACCAGGCCCAGATCACAGCCGCCGCCGTCAATCAACGCCAGCGCCAACTCACGATTGACGTGGGCCAGGCTGGAGTGCACAAAAAAGGAGCCTTCAAGGTTGATGCGGACGGTACGTGATCGTGGGTGGGTAGGCTCGGTGGTGCTGGGCGGAGTGGCGCTTGCGGGAGCTTCGTCGCGCGAGCGTTCGTCAACGCGCAAGCGTTCGTCAACGCGCAAGCGTCCGGCGACGTCGAAACGGCCCTGCCAGCGAGCAAGAAACTTCTGCACGTTTTCCTGCACGTGATCAAAACGACCATTGGATTGCGCTTCATGATGATCGACGACAGCCTCCGGGCAGTAAACGACACGGAAGCCACGATCTCTGGCGCGCAGACACAGATCAACATCCTCGACGCCGTTAACAAACTGGGCATCGAACCCGCCAAGTGATTCGAACAGATCACGCCGAATCAACAGACATGCACCGGTTACCATGTCGAGGTCACGCGCCTTGCACACGCGCGGGTCATCAGCGGCGACCCCGCGGTATTCGTGATCAGGAATACCGTTCACAAGATGCAATCCGGCGTGCTGCACAGTACCGTCCGGGTACAGCAGACGTGCGCCGACGATCCCCACCCGTGGATCCGCATCGGCGGCGGCGACCATCGGTGCCAACCAGTCGGCGTGTGGTACGGTGTCGTTGTTGAGGAACAACAGATAATCAGCGCCGGATGCGGCAGCCCCCTGGTTGCACGCCCGGGCAAAACCAAGATTTCGATCGTTGCTCAGGACCCGGATGTCACCCTCCATGGCATGCAGCAGGTACATCGTCCAGTCGTCAGATCCATTGTCGACTACGACTACCTCGTAGTCCGGCGCAGCCGCTCCCTCGCCGCTGTTGCGGGCGATGCCATAGAGGCACTTTTCGGTGAGCGCAGCACCATTGTAGACCGGAACGATGATGGTGACTCTGGGAGGCTCGCTGGACGACGGCGAGTCTGCCGGGGCGACGCTGACGTCTCGGCCGACGCTGGCGCCTGCCGCAACGGCGCCCTGCACAGCACTGCGCAACGCCGCCTCACTGTCATTGGCACGGACCGGGCGACGTCGAGGCAGTCGCCCCCGCACGACATGATGCGAGGCTGCCACCTGCTGCCGCGGGCTTTCCGCATCGCCACCGGCAGCGGCGACCGTATCGATAATTGTCTGCAGCGTCGGATGAATTGGTGCGACAAGGTCGGCAAGGCGCTCGACCTCGGCGCCGGCCGCCTCGAGATGGGCTGTAATCACCTCTGTATCGAGGCCTGGCCCGATCGGTGTATCGCTCAAATATAACAGACGGCCCAACTGATGGGGCGCACGAGAATGCGCCGTAGCCCACAGGATGACCGCCTCGGGATACAGACGGGGCAGAACCTGATCGCGAACGTAGCCGGGAGTAGGTGTATTGGCATCGTGGGAAAGAATCACCA
>CALFPI010000579.1 GCA_937919035.1 uncultured Gemmatimonadaceae bacterium | reverse complement strand
TTGACGCTGCTGACAAACGACCCCGCACGGCCACGGTGGTCGATTCCTTTCCACGGGCTCGGTGTGTCTCGACAGCTGGTTGTATCGGCGTCGAATCACGATTTCGGTGCCGTCGCCGGTCCGCAGCGCTGGTCGCTGGAACTCAGCAATGCGCACGAGCGTCGCCTGAGTCTACTGGAGGTGTCCACCGACGAACCTGCTTTCCGCGTCATCTCGGCGCCACCATGGATTGATCCGGGAACGACGGGCACGATCGTCGTCGAGTTCCTGCCGGTGGCGCAGACGCAATCGACGGGACAATTGCTTCTGCGCACCGATCTCTCGGAGGCGCCCGAGGTGACGATCGCACTCCGCGGTCGCTCGCGTGCCGCCGGGCAGATCCTTTTTGGCGGCTTGACGCCACAGCTGGATTTGTGGCCGGATGAAGATCTCCAACTGCCATTGGACATCATCGATGCAGCGGGCCTGCGCGGTGCTGTCTTCACCATCACCATGTCGTCAGGCATGATGATAACTGGCATCGACTTTCCGCCAGCGAGCCTGCTGCGTCAGGCCGGTGAGCCACTGTTGGTGATGGACTCTGACGACGATGGTGTACGCGTGGGTCTGTCGTTGACAGGTTCCGGGGGGAGCACCATCAGCGGCACTGGAGAACTTGCGGTACTGAGTTTGCGAGTCCCTCCGGGCCGGCTGCCGGCGTCGGTTGCCGTGCGTCTGAGCGCTGTTGTGGCGCGCTCTTTCAGCGGCGCTGACGAGCCATTGGTTGCGCCTGCGGCGGTCGAACTGGGCCTCCGATGGAAGGGTGATATCAACGGTGATGGTCAGGTCGACATCAGTGATGTTTTTATGCTCATCGATGCAATCAATACGTCGCTGACAGCAACAGAGCATCCCGGGCACGATCTCGATGGGGATGGCACACTCGGGCCTGCTGATGTGCAACTGCTGCTGACGCACCTGCCAGGGGCTGCCAAACCGGCGGCCCTGCCAGGCATGCCGGGGTCTGAAGTGGCAACGCTGCTGCCACCATTTCCCAATCCATTCAATGCAGAAACGGTCCTCACGGCCGTGTTGCCTGGACCGACATACGCGGAGCTGTCGGTCTACAATCTCCTCGGTCAGCGGATCCGTACACTTCGCTCGCAAGTGCTGCCTGCCGGTCCGTATCGTGTCTCCTGGGACGGCACAGACGACACGGGCCACGCGGCACGGTCCGGTGCCTATTTTGCCATCCTCGATGCATCCGGGCGGCGGTCCGTTCAACGTCTGCTGCTCCTGCGCTGACCTGCTTCCTACAGCCTTGACCTGCATCGCGCCAGCAGGGTATTTTCCCCACTTCTCCAGGGCTGTCGGCGTGTATGCGCCGCCAGCGAAACTGGCCTACCCACGATCGTGACTGGATTCCCCTTCCTGACTTCTCTCGCCGTGCTGCATCGTACGTCGGCCTTCGCCGGCGGTCTTGTCGGTGCCCTGGTCTGTACGGCTCTGCTGAGTTGCCGGGGACCCACGATCCCTGCTGATACCGAGCAACTGGCCCCGGGTGTCTGGCACCATGCCCTGCATCTGATTGAGGGGCCGTGGGCCATCCACGTCATCGAACTCGATATCGACCAGGCGTGGGCGGCGGGTGTGCGTCTGCAGACGGCGAAAGCCGGCGGCGATGGCGTGGCCAGGACGAGCGAACTGGCCGCCAACGCCCTGGCGGCCATCAACGGCGACTTCTGGTTCGGTACTCCGGTGCGCTCTTCCGGTATGCAGATCCATCTGGGCGAGTTGCTCGAAGAACCGAGGCCGCGATCGGCCTTTGCCATCACCCGGGCGGGGGCACCCGTCCTCGGTGTTTTCGCTATGCGCGGCGGCCTCATCACGAAGTCCGGGCACGTGCTGCGTGTGTCTCACTTGAACCGTGAGCCACGGGCCAGTGATGAATTGACGCTCTACAACAGGTACTCGTGGGCCGATTCGGTGCACGCACCGGTCGGATTTTTTCTGCAGGGCCTCGATTCATCGGCCACTGTGCTCAACGACACGGTGGCGGCGCGGGTCGTTCAGGTGCGGCGGCGTGTGTGGCCCCTCAAGCTGCAGGCCCATCAGTGGCTGGTCGCCGGTGGGGAAGACTTCGCCCAGTCTCACACGATTGCTCCGGGGGACACCGTGCAGCTCTACGCCATGCTGCCACCGGCGGTCGAGGTGCTGCGCGAGGCAATCGGCGGGGGGCCCCGGATCGTCCGAGATGGTGCGCCATCCATCGAGTATGAGCCAGAGAACCTGAGCGCCGATTTTGCCACCGAGCGCCATCCACGCACCGCTGTCGGATTCTCGCGGGATCGAAAGACGGTGTTTCTCGTGACGGTCGACGGTCGACAGCCGGGTCACAGCGTCGGTATGAGCCTGCAGGAATTGGCCCACCTGATGTCATCACAGTTGCGGTTGTTCTCAAAATCCAGAGACAACGCACACCAGGCGATCAATCTCGACGGCGGCGGATCCACAACGATGGTCGTGCGCCACCAGGTGGTGAATCGACCCTCCGACCAGACGGGTGAGCGTCCGGTGGTGAATGCGCTGCTCGTGGTCCAGCAGAAAGGCAGGGCTTGATGCCAAGATTCCTTGCCGCCGACCTGAAGCGCCTTGGGTGCGAGTTATTCGCCAACGTGGGCGTACCCGAGGATGAGGCGCAGCTGGTCTCGGATCATATGGTCGATGCCGGGCTCCTGGGCCACGATACGCATTCCGTACTGCGCTTTCCGCAGTACACGAACATGGTTCGCCAGGGCCAGGTGAAGCCGGGCGCACCTCTGGAGGTTCTGAGCGAGAAGGGCGGTGTCATCCAGACGAGCGGTGGTTGGAACTTTGGTCCCGTCACCGCTACGCGCGCCGTTGAACTGGCCATCGAACGAGCCCGGACCCGGGCGCTGGTGGCAGTCACGGTCAAAGACTGCAACCATGTGGCGCGCTTGGGGCGCTTTGTCCATATCGTCGCCCGTGAGGGCAATCTGATCGCGCTCTTGTGCGCCAACGGACATGGCTCTGATCTGGCAGTGGCACCCTATGGTGGTCGCGAACGGCGCCTGCCGACGAATCCGCTGGCCGTGGGGATCCCGACGAAACGCGACTGGCCCATCGTTCTCGATATGACGACGAGCATGACCTCCGGTGGCGCCCTGCGTGAGTATCGCAATAAGGGCATGGCCGTGCCCGAGGGCAGTATCATCGATGCTTCTGGTCGGCCGACGACAAACGTTGAACACTACTACGGTCCGCCCGCCGGCGCCATGTTGCCCCTGGGATTTCCTCTGGTGGGCCACAAGGGCTTCGGTCTGTCACTGGTCATCGACATTCTCGCCGGGGGACTCTCCGGTGGTGGCTGCAGTCAGCCAGACTCCCCGGAGACGGGCAATGCTCTGTTCCTGACGGTATTTGATATTGCCGCTTTCCGCGATCTGGCAGAGTTTCACGATGACGTCGATCAGTTCATTGACTGGCTGAAGTCGAGTCCGCCCATGGAAGGCTTCGAGGAAGTCATGCTGCCGGGGGAGAAGTCGCATCGGATCTACCAGGAACGGCTACACAACGGCCTGGACGTAGATGACAACGCCTGGGATCAGATCACGGCACTGGCCCGCGAGTTGGGCATTGCCGTGCCGGATCCCGTGAGCTGAAGACAAAAAAAGGAGAGACAAATGGCAAAGCTGAAGATCGGTATCGTGGGCATGGGTGGCATCGGTAACAATCATGCGCGCTGCTACACTGCGAACCAGCACACAGACATTGTCGCCGTGTGTGATATCATCAAGGACAAGGCGGACAAGGCGGCCGAGGCCTACGGGGCCAAGGCTTTCTACAGTGTCCGAGAGATGCTCAAGAGTGGTATCCACCTCGACGGCTGCAGCGTGACAACGGCCGGGATCGAGAACGGCGGCGATCATCACAAGCCGACGATGGAACTGTTGCGGGCACAAATTCCTGTGCTGGGTGAGAAGCCCATCTCCAATGAGATCAGCAAGGCACGGCAGATGGTGAAGCTCGCCAAGGACCGGCACGTGCCCTATGGCGTCAACCTGAATCACCGATTCACACCGGCGGCGGTACAGGCGAAGGAGTGGCTCAAGAAGGGGCGACTCGGTGAACTCAACATTGTCAACATGACGATGTGGATCAACAACCCGAACGAGTCATCGCCGTGGTTCCACATTCGGGCTCTGCACCCGCATTCTCTCGACGTAATGCGTTATTTCGCTGGGGATGTCGACAAGGTGCAGGCCTTCTTCAAGAAGGGCAAAGGGCGCAAGATCTGGTCGAACGTGCAGGCGAATCTGCTGTTCGCCAATGGTGTGATCGGCCACCTGACCGGATCGTATGATGCCGGTGGCAGTTACGGCCTGGAGACGCTCGAATTGGTCGGCTCCGAGGGCCGGGTCGTCATCAACGAAGCCTGTGAGAAGCTCAGGTTCTACCCGCGCTTTTCCAATCAGGTGGAAAGCTTCGATCACCTCGGTGGTATGCAGAGCTTCGGCGATACATTTCCGTCACGTATCGGCGCCTGGGTAGAGGACCTGCGCAAGAAGACGCCGCCGGCGAAGATCGATGCCAAGGCCGAAGATGCGCTGAAAGTGCAGCTCGTCATCGAGAGCATCATCAAGAGTTGGGAAACCGGTAAGGTTGTGACTGTACCGCAGAAGTAATCATCACCACTGGAGACGTGTTGACAGCAGACAAAGCGAAGGATGAATGCGGCATCTTCGGGGTCTATAACCTCGACCCGGAGAGCCATCATTCCGTCACGCCGTACGTACCGTCGGCGTTGCTGGACCTGCAGCATCGGGGCCAGCTGGCCGCAGGAATGACCTGTTTCGATCCGGAGCGACCCCACCGGCTGCTGACGCACAAGGACGCGGGTTCCGTGCGCGAGGTGTTCCGCCTGGCGCACGCCGCCAAAGCAAAGGCAATCGTCGACGAGCATGCCGGCGTCGCCGCCATCGGCCATGTTCGCTACGCCACCAGTGGCCGCGATCAGAGTGACTACGCGCAGCCCTTCGAGCGTCACCACAGTCGCACTTTCAAGTGGTTCTCCCTCGGTTTTAATGGCAACCTGGCCAATTATGGGGAGTTGCGGGATTACCTGACGAAGGTGCGTGGCTATCACATGGTACACGATGTCGACACAGAGATCCTGTTGCATCACGTCTCTCACGCCCTGCGTGGCGAGACCAAGCCGCCTCTGGTCGAGGCCTTCCGTGAACTGACGGAGAGCCTGGATGGTGCCTACAACATCATCTTCCTCAATGCCGACGGCGATCTCGTGGCGGCCCGTGATCCTCTCGGTGTACGACCCCTGTGCTTCGGCCAGAAGGACGGTCTGTTCGCCGTCGCTTCCGAGAGCGTCGCCCTGCGCAACATGGGAATCCACGAGATCACAGATGTCGAACCCGGGCAGATGGTGCGTGTCGACTATGAGACACGAACCATACATCTGGAACGTTTCGCCGACGCGCGTGGACACCATCACTGCTTCTTTGAGTGGGTCTACTTTGCGCACGTGAGTTCCGTGATGGAGGGGCGTACCGTGTACGACGCCCGCTGGCGACTTGGCGAACACCTGGCGCGGGACGAGGCGCAGACGATCGACGAGAAGTGCGTTGTTGTCGCTGTGCCGGATACGGCCAAACCCATCGGTGATGCCTTCGCCTTCAGTCTCCGCGTTCCGTCGCTGGAGGGTATCGTGCGCAATCGCTACGTGGGCCGGACCTTCATCGAAGGCCAGGAACGGGCCCAGAAGGTGCGCAGCAAATACACGCTGTTGCCCAGTGTCACCGGTGGCAAACGCGTGTTTCTGGTGGAGGACAGCCTCGTTCGCTCAACGACGCTGCGTGATCTGGTCAAGCGGACACGCGACGAGGGGCATGCCAGCGAAGTGCACGTGCGCATCGGTGCCCCGCCGGTCATCGCGCCTTGCTTCTATGGAATCGACATGTCGACGCTGGGTGAGTTGTTCGCACCGGCATGGCTGTCCAAAGGATACAGTTCCGAGGACCTGGAGCGAGTCAGCCGGGAGATGGCCTCCCAACTGGGCGCGGATTCGTTGCGTTACCTGCCGGTGGCCGACGTGGCGCCGTCCATCGGGCTGCCGCACAAGGATCTTTGTTCGGCATGTGTCACCGCCAACTACCCGTCCCCCGCCGGTGAGCAGACCTACCTGCAGGAGTGCACCAATGGACGGGATCGCAATGACGGACGTTCCTACGACGGCAGTCTGACTGCGATCGAGTCAGTCCGCTAGGGCGAACTGCCCGAAGAGAAAGGCTGTATCCATGGGTTCGACGATAACCCGGCCGCTGTCGTCGCAGACCATCATGGTCGCCATATAGGTACTCCATTTCTCGGCGACCTCCGGCGGATGGCTGCGTTCCATATGTGCCTCGGAGGGCGCCGTGGCATACAGAAACAAGCGGCCGTCGAAGTGGTAGATCAGCATGCTCACCTCGTTTTCACGGAAGGCTTCCACCAGTTCCGGCCAGAGCTCATCGTGGGCCTTCTTGTAGGCCTCATAGAAACCTGGTTTCAGCCGGAATGTGGCGGCGGTTGTATACATAGATCTACTCCTGTTTCAGTGGGTGAGCCGTGCACGCTATGACGATCTTCGCATACACTACAATATCTGACGCCTGAAGACGAGACACATTCCACGATGGCCCTTCTGTCGCTGCACAACATCGCTCTGTCCTTCGGTGCCGGACCTCTGCTGGACGGCGTCAACTTACAGATCGAACCCGGTGAACGGCTATGCCTGCTTGGACGCAACGGCGCCGGCAAGTCGACGCTGATGAAGATTCTCGACGGCAATCTGAAAGCGGATGGCGGCAGCATCGCCCGGCAGCCCGGCACCCGTGTTGCCCTGCTGTCGCAGGACGTGCCCGTTGGTCTGACGGGAACGATCCGTGACGTTGTTGCCGCGCAGGTGCCCGAACGGTCCTCCGGACCACAGATCGTTGACGTCGTGCTGTCGAAGATGCAACTGGAGCCGGAGGCCGACTTTGCCACGCTTTCGGTGGGCCTCAAACGCCGGGCCCTGCTGGCGCGGGCGCTGGCAACCGAGCCGGATGTCTTGCTTCTCGATGAGCCAACGAACCACCTGGATATCGAGGCGATCGAGTGGCTCGAAGCGTTTCTGCTGAAGCGGCGAGGCAGCCTGTTGTTCATCACCCACGATCGAGCCCTGACACACCGCCTGGCGACAAGGATCCTCGAACTGGATCGCGGCGTGCTCTCCAGTTGGGCCTGCGATTACACCACGTTCCTGCGTCGCCGCGAAGTACTGCAGGAGGCGGCGGGTAAACAGGAGCGGCTGTTCGACGACCGGTTGAAGCAGGAAGAGGTCTGGATCCGCCAGGGCATTCAGGCGCGGCGCACCCGTAATGAGGGCCGCGTGCGGGCGCTGCTGCAGATGCGCGAGGAGCGTCGCGAGCGACGGGCTGCGGTGGGCGGCGCCCGCGTCACCATCCAACAGGGCGAGCAATCGAGTCGCCGCGTCATTGAGGCGGAGGAGTTGTCCTTCGCCTACGGCGACAACGAGGTGCTGCGGCCCTTCTCGACCTCCATCATGCGGGGAGACAAGGTGGGCTTTATCGGACCCAATGGTGCCGGCAAGACGACGTTGCTGCGTCTGCTTCTGGGCGAGTTGCAGCCCGGTGGCGGCACCGTCAAGCACGGTCTCCGCATCGAGGTGGCGTACTTCGACCAACTGCGGGCCCAGTTGGACGACGAGCAGACCGTCTTCGACAGTGTCGCCAATGGCAGCGATCGCGTCGAAGTCAATGGTGGCACACGGCATGTGTTCGCCTATCTGCAGGATTTTCTCTTCACCAGAGATCAAGCCCACTGCAAGGTCGGCGTGCTGTCCGGAGGCGAGCGCAACCGCTTGTTGCTGGCGCGGATGTTCACCCGTCCTGCCAATGTGCTGGCTCTGGATGAGCCGACAAACGATCTCGATGCCGAAACACTGGAAGTGCTCGAATCCATGCTTGTCGATTTCGCCGGTACGGTGCTGTTTGTCAGCCATGATCGTGAGTTTCTCGACAATGTGGCAACCAGCACCATCGTGTTCGACGGTGCCGCCGGGGCCCGGGAGTACGTAGGCGGCTACAGTGACTGGCTGCGTCAGCGGCCGGCGCCCCTATCTGCAGGGGTACCGGCGAAGAGTGCCAGCGCAGCGGCGAGGGAGTCAGCGGGCAAGTCGCGCCCGCGCAAGCTTGGCTTCAACGAAAACCGGGAACTCACAGAGTTGCCTGGCCGCATCGATGCCTGGGAACAGGAGATCAGCCAGTTGCACGCGACGATGTCGGATCCCGGCAGCTACACCGACGGCACGGACGTCAGCGCCCTGGCGAATCGGCTGGAGGCGGTGCAGACAGAACTGGCCGCCGCCTATGATCGTTGGGCAGAACTCGAAGAGCAGAAAGAGGGGGCAGTGGCAGGGGCATGACAGACCATGTGAGAGCGGTTCTGGTGGGTTGCGGCGGCATGAGTCGCCGTTGGACGGAGGTGAGCAAGGCGCACCCGCAACTGGAGGTGGTGGGTTTCGTCGACATGAACGAAGCTGCCGCGCATTCGCGGGCGGAGGAATATGGGGCAGATGACGCCATCATCGGCACCGACCTGGAACGGATCCTGGACGAAGCACAGGCCGATGTTGTCTTCGATTGCACCGTCCCCGAGGCGCATACGCAAGTCACGGTGACGGCACTGGAACGGGGGTACCACGTTCTGGGTGAGAAGCCCCTGGCCGATTCGATGGAGAACGCACGCCGTTCTGTGGCAGCTGCCGAGGCGGCGGGCAAGATCTACGCCGTCATCCAAAATCGGCGCTACGATGCCAACATCCGACGACTGACCCGCGCTCTGCGCAGCGGCGCTATTGGCGACCTCACGACGCTGAACAGCGACTTCTACATCGGCGCACACTTCGGCGGTTTCCGCGACCACATGCCCCACGTGTTGCTCCTCGACATGGCGATTCACACGTTTGATGCAGCGCGCCTGCTGCTCGACGCAGATCCGCTGGCTGTGTACTGCCGGGAGTGGAATCCAGCCGGCTCCTGGTATGATCACGATGCGGCAGCCGTTGCTGTCTTCGAAATGTCGAATGGCGTCGTCTATACCTATCGGGGCAGCTGGTGTGCCGAGGGGCTCAATACAACGTGGGAGGCAGACTGGCGTGTCATCGGGCAACAGGGCTCGATCTGCTGGGATGGGGCCGAGGGTTTACGGGCAGAGACCGTTGCTGCCGGCGGCCAGTTTCGTTCGCAGATGCAGGAGCTGATCCTGGATCCGGCGCATGCAGAG
>CALFPI010000578.1 GCA_937919035.1 uncultured Gemmatimonadaceae bacterium | reverse complement strand
ATCGGGCTCGAAGCGTGTCGCCAGATCCAACGCCACCAACCCCGAGTCGGCAAACATGACCTCGTAGCCAGCCGTTTCCAGGGCCAGACACAGCACCTCCAGGTTGGCCGGTGTGTCGTCCACTGCCAGGATCCGCGATCCCCTTACATTGATTTCGATTTCGGTCTCAGGCATCGACGGTTGCCTCCAGTGCCTCGATGAGTGGGCTCAAATCAAATCGCCTGACGGCGCCGTCCAGCCTGTCTGCGAGTTGTGCCTCGCGCTCACCCAGGCGCCGCATCTCCTCCAGGCACCTTTTCACCTCCGTAACGTTATGCATCTGCACCGCCTGCAGCAGCCGGCTGCGCAGGGACGATGGTAGGGCCAGACCGGCGGCGGGCGGCGCCTCGTCGAGGCTCGCCTCCGGCAACCGCGCGGGTGCCACGCGTGCCAGCGGTATTTGGAAGGAGAAGCACGCACCCTCGCCCGCAGCCGAAGACAATGCGAGACGGCCACCCATCAGCGCCACGTGCCGCTGAGCGATGACTAGTCCGAGCCCGGTTCCGCCGCTGGCCAGGCCGCTGGGGCCTTGCCGGAAGGGCTGGAACACCGTCTGCTGGAACTCCGGCTCAATCCCCCGACCCGTGTCACTAACCTCGAAATGGCACTCCCCATCGTTGTTCGACACAAGCAGGACGGCCTCCCCCACGTCGGTGAACTTCACGGCGTTACCCAACAAGTTGACCAGGACCTGACGCAGCTTGGCTTCGTCGCCGCGCACGAGGCCGGCCTCGCCCTCGCGGACGATGCGCAACTGGAGGCCCTTCTGCCGGCAGCGCACCTCGAAGAGCAACTGCAGGCTGTCGACGAGCTGGCCCAGATCGAAATCGACCGTCTGCAGCTCCATGCGCCCCGCCTCCGACTTTGACACATCGAGAATGTCGTTGATCAACCCCAGCAAGTGTCCACCGCTTTCGTAAATCGACACCACGCTGCGGTGGCGCTGCTCTTCGTCGAGTGCCGGCTCGTCCCGCATCACTTGCGCGTGTCCCATGATGGCGTTCATAGGTGTGCGGATCTCGTGCGATATGTTCGCCAGAAATTCGCTCTTGGCTTCGTTGGCGGCGTCGGCGGCCTGGCGAGCCTGCTGCTCTGTGGCCAGTTGCTCCCGCTCGTGGCGACGCGCACGGCGCTCTGATACGGTGCGACCGATGGCGAGCACCGCAAGCAGCCCTGCGGCGATGATCCCACCCATCTGCAGGCGACCCGTCCAAGTATGCCAGCGACTCGCTGCCAGGACATCTCGGTAACTCGCGCGGATCTCGTCGGCGCCGAGAGCTCGGTTGTGCAGAGCCACTTCGTCAAGCCGCCCCGTGATCGAAGAATCGGGGGTCACTCCTCCTCCCAGCATCAGTGGATTGCGCGATCCTAGTTCGACAATACCGGCGGAGGAGTTGGAGCCATCCGGTTCGCCATCGACGAAAAGACTGACCTCAGCTCCCTCGCGTACCAGGGCGACCTGGTGCCAATCCTGGAGGGAAAGCTGGGTACGGCTGCTCAGACGCACGCTGTCCTGTGGGTTGGCCAGAACCGCATTAACACTGCCGTCCGTATCGATGAACACCTTAAGTGCCGCATCGCTGTACGCGTTTTTTACTATGATCGGCCGCGGCTGCGGCGGTAGAGAGTCGAGCCAGAGCCAGAGTACGACGCTGAAGTCTGACAAGCCGTAGTTGCCGATGAGGGCATCCACCTCGACATAGCTGTTCTGTCCGTCGAAAGCGAAGGCCTGCCCCGAGACTCCGGGCTCGTACGTGACGTGATTCAGCAGGGCGCCATCGTGGCCGCTCCCGCTCGCGTCGATCGCATCCCCATCAGCGTGCCACTCGGCCCGGGCGAGGACGCTGTAAAGCCCTTCGATCGCGTCCTCGGCAAGGGCCGTGTCGAAGAGGCTCACCTCGTCGATGCGACCGTGAAAGGGGCTCCACACGAAGTCCTGCTCCGGGGCGCTCAAACTTGAGCCGATGCCGAAGTCGGCAACGCTGCGTGTCAGCACGACACCAGGCTCGGCTCGGCGTGCCACCATCACACCATTGACGTATACCCGGCGTTCGCCAAGATCCGCATCCCACACACCAGCCACCATGCTCCAAGTGTTCAGGGCCAGGACACTGAACCTCGAATGGAGATCATGGAAGCTGCCACGCCGTTGGTTTGCGTCGTCGGAGACATAGAAGCCCAGGCGCCTCCCGGGGAGAAAAAGCAGCAAGTAGGCACGCTCATAGTCCCAATCGCCGCCATCGCCCCACATCCCCGTGATCCGCATTGCCGTGTCGACCATCGGGTTGACCCAGGCCACGAGCGTAAAGTTGCCCTCCGGAATAAGGTCGGGTGCCTGCGGCACGACTACCACGTCGCTGTCTCTGCCCTCAAACTGAAAGGCTTGCCCCACGACGCCGGGAGCGAATGTCACCCGCCCCTTGATGTAGCCATCGTGAGAGCCGATGTCGTCTCTGGCATCCCCTTCTGCCGACCAGCGGGACACGAGATTGGGCGGCGCCGGTCGCAGGTTCAGATCCAGCAACTCCCCCGAGGTCAAGTGAATCTTGCGTCGGAGGATCTCTGTCACCTCGCTCAGGACCTCCACGTCGAACCAGCCTGTGTCAGGGACTGCAAGAGACATGAACCCCGCATCACCGGTGGCATACTCGAAGACTCTGCCGGTTAAGCTGGTCAGTCGTACCGCGCCCCCCTTGACAGTGGCACCGCTGGCGTCCCTGACGACGGTCCGCAGGACAGCAGGACGATTGGGAGAATCCACGCCCGGAAAGGGCAACGGTTCACATCGCGCGCCATCGACAAGCTGACCGTCGTAGCCGCCAACCGTCTTGTCCCGGGCGTCTCCTGAGTCGAAATTCCACAGGGCCGCCAGCCCGGGGACATCGCCGGCCAGCCTCCGGTTCATGTTGGCGGCGATCTGTTTGGCGCTACGTACCACGGACCACAAACGCACCTCGTCGAGGGCGCCGTGAAAGGGCGCGTTGTCCTCCCAGCTCGACCTGCCGAGGAAGGCGTGCGTCGCGGGACCAAGGTCGGCAAAGCTGCCGTCGTAAGCACGGAAACCCACGAGCAGGCCATTCAGGTACAGGCGCATGCCGCCGGGCCCTGAGACGGCTGCCAGGTGGAGCCACATGCCGGCCTCGCTCGGAGCCATCACGCCGACGACTTGCAGATCTTCTGGCCGGCCAGGGTAGACGAAGAACTGCAGGGCCGAGGAGCGATCAAAGTTATTGAGTCCCAGGGCACGCCAACGGTCCTGGGTGCCGTAGGCGAACCACTGTGAAAAGTAGCCCCACTCGTCGGTACGGACCCACGCCTCCAGGGTCGCCTCCCTCAGGCCCTCGAAGGCCGCCACAGGCAATTCGACGTAGGCGCCCTGACCGTCCAGTTCGAGAACCCGGTTGGTCAGCACCGGGGCCATCTCACCAGAGGGATCCTGGGCTCGCGCAGCCGGGGCCGCGACGTAGAGCAGGAACAGGGTAAGGCCCACACAGGCCGACGCGGAACCGCGGCAGAGGATCATGGGCGGGAAAACAATCCGCCGACCGTGTCAGTTGTCAGGATCATGGCTCCGTAGGTCGGTGGCCTGGTTCGAATTGTGCCCGCAGACCCTGCGGGACGGGAACGGCGGCGGCAACACCAAGATTACTCTGACTCTCAGGCGTCGTCCATTGGATCGTAATCGAGCACCGGATCGTCATCCGGGTTTGCCCCTGGAGACGTCATCGACAACTATATCGAGTCTGCAGCCAGAACTGACATCCACAGGAGGGTTGATCGAGTGTACCGTTCGGAGTATCTCGATGTTCAAGGTAAGAACATGCACACCCTCGTATTTTGCCCCGAAGGCCCGGGCCCGCATCCGGGCCTCGTCATCGCCCAACATCTGCCCGTGGCTCACGAAGGTCTGGAGAAGGATCCCTTCACCATCGATGTCGGGGAACGGTACGCGGCAGCAGGCTACGTCTGTGCCATCCCCTTTCTCTTCCACTGGTGGCCAGAGGACGAAGATGTTGCAGTCAAGCGCGAGGGTTTCCGCGATGACTGGACGGTCGCCGATCTGACGGTGGCCCACACTTTTCTTGTTGGCATGGACTCCGTTGACGCGGGCCATATCGGCATCGTCGGTCACTGCTGGGGTGGCCGTGTGGCCTGGCTGGGGGCCTGCAGCAACGTCGGGTTCCAGGCGTCGATCATCTGCTACGGAGGACGTGTCAAAGCTGCCTTTGCCGACGCTGGCACACCGCCCATCGACCTGGCCCGTCAGATCAAGTGCCCGGTGATGGGCGTGTTCGGCAACGACGATCAGGGCCCGTCACCCGAGGATGTGGACGACTACGAGGCGGCCCTGAACCAGGCCGGTGTCCCCAATGAGTTCCATCGGTACGACGGTGCGGGCCACGGTTTCCAGGATGCAGGCAAACCGGAGCGTTATCGTCACGAGCAATCCGAAGATGCCTGGGCCCGGCAGATCGCTTTTCTCGATCGGCTTCTGAAGTAGGACCGATGCGCCGCTATGATCCAGGATACGGTGAGGGGACGATCTCATTGAGCGCGACGCGATCCTCGAGGCTGAACTCCCAGTCGGCGCTGGCGGCGTTGGCGATGACCTGTTCCGGTTTGGTCGCCCCGGCGATGATCGACGCGGTCACCGCCTGCGCCGCCAGC
>CALFPI010000577.1 GCA_937919035.1 uncultured Gemmatimonadaceae bacterium | reverse complement strand
ACAACGACCGCTGCCCCTCGCGGCTCTCACGACAGGTCAGCAGGCGCTGCACCATATCGTGATCGGTCCCGTGTGTCGCCATCGTCAGAAAAAAGCCGCCAATGACAGCGGGCACGACGTGGTAGGGGTTCGTCAGGAATTCCCAGCCGGCGCCGGCGCTGCCAAAATCGAAGATGCGAAACTTGTCATGGTCGGAGAGAAAATCAATGATCTCCCCGGATGACAACGGGACGTCTCCCACAAGACTGAAGAAAGCGATGACACCACCACCAACGAGGACGATGGCCTGCAGCACATCGGTCCAGATCACCGCCTTGATGCCCCCATACCATGTGTAGGCAACGGCGACCACGCCCAGTAGAGCGATGCTCCACTGCATGCTCAACCCGGTGGCGACCTCGATGGCGATGGCGGCAATGAACAGTCGCGCGCCGCTGGCGAAAAGCCGCCCGAGAAGGAACACGCAGGCCGTTGTTGTCCGTGTGGGTGATCCGAAGCGTTCCGTGAGAAAACCGTACACGGTGAACACACGCAGTCGGTAGAATGCGGCGATGAACACCGATGCCAGGACGAAACGTGCGGCGATCGTGCCGATGGAGAACTGCAGGTACGTCATATCACGGATATAGCCCTGTTCCGGGGCGCCAAGGAACGTGGCGGCACTCGTCTCCGTCGCCACCATGGACAACAGGGCCGCCCACCAGGGAATGCCGCGCCCCCCGAGGAAGTAGTCTTCCAGATCATCCTGTTTCCGACTCAGCCACAGCCCGATGGCGATCGTCGATCCCAGATACAGGAGAACGGCGAGCCAGTCATAGAAGGTCATGCAAGCAACTCCGCATGCGCTGCGGCAACAACGTCGTCCAGTTCGATCCCCAGGCCGGCACCATCGGGCACGGCGATGTAACCATCTTCGACGATCTCCGCCGGTCGCACGAGTTCACCACGCCAGGGCACTTCGCCGAAGGCCCACTCGAGTATGAGAAAATTGCTGATCGTCGCCGCCGCGTGCACTCCGGCCAGCGTCGATACAGGACCTGCCGGGTTGTGTGGCGCCACCGGTATCTGTGCCGACTCGGCGACGTGGGCGATGCGGCGCAATTCGGTGATCCCGCCGGCGTGTTTGACGTCCGGCATGATAACATGCACGGCACGACGGGCGATGAAGTCACGAAATCCCGAGCGGCCGAAGAATGACTCGCCGCCGGCGGTGGTGATGCCGCAGTGGGCCGTGATATGGGCCATGGCTTCGACCTGATCACGGGGTAGAGGCTCTTCGAGCCAGTACAGATTGAGGGGTCGAACTTTGTCCACCAGCCTCTGTGTAAGAGCCGCATCGAAGCGGCAGTGGCAGTCAACGAGCAGTTCGATGTCGCCACCGATCGCTTCGCGCGTTGCCTGCAGTCGGGCGACGCCCTGATCGAGACCGGACTCGACGCCGTCGCGGTCTGCCAGGCCGCCACGGACCTCATCAAAAGGTGTGCACTTTACCGCACGGAAACCGGCCTTCACTGCCGCCGCCGCCTGCCGGGCGAAGCCCTCGGGCGATCGGTCCGTGGTGCCGCGATTGAGATTGGCGTAACAGCGAATGCGCTCTCGACGACGACCACCCAGCAAGCGCCATACTGGCACATCGAGAGCCTTGCCGGCAATATCCCACAAGGCCTGATCGATGGCGCTTACGGCGGTCGCCCCGACGCGTCCCGACTTGCCGGAGAAGACATCACCCCCGCCGCCAACCATGTGACCCCAGATCACCTCGGGCTGCGTCGGATCCTGAGCCTCGATCTGCTGGCCCAGTTGCTGCAGGGCTGCTCGCACAAGCAGGTCATTGCCGCTCTGGCTGGCCTCCCCCACACCGGTGATGCCGGCATCGGTATCCACCAGAACGAAAAGCCAGTGCCCGCGGTGGCTGGCGGCGACATCGACGATACGCAGTCCCGTGATCTTCATCGGTCTGCCCCCATGTTGCTAGTCTTTGTCCATATCGATAACCGCTCCGAGAGCGGCGAGATCGCTGAAAAAAGCAGGGTACGACTTGCCCACGGTTTCAGCCTCGAGCACAACGACACCACGGCGGCTGCGCAGGCCCATGATCGCCTGCATCTGCGCTACACGATGGTCGTGGTGGGTTGCCGCCTCGTGTCCCCCTTCGTATCCCTCGGGGCGTCCGCGCACGATGATGGCATCCTCTTCTTCATGGCAGTCGACTCCGAAGCGGCGCAATTCAGCGACGGGTACGGCGATGCGGTCACATTCCTTGTAGCGCAGGTTGCCGATGCCGTAGAACCGGCTCGTGCCCTCGGCGTGCGCTGCCAGGGGCAGCATGGCAAGAACGGCGTCCGTCGCCTGGTCGCCATCGAAATCCATGCCACGCAGGCCTCTGTGGCCCCGCAGTTCGACGCATTGGCCATCCCAGGAGACATCGACACCCATATCGCGCAGCAATCCCAGAACGGCACGCTCGCCCTGACGATCGTCAAAGAGCCGCTCGACGATGATGCCGCTGTTGGTCAGAGCCCCAGCCGCAAGGACCGCCGCCGAGGAGGGCCAGTCGCCATTGACGGAGTATTCACGGGGGCTGTACGACTGTCCGCCAGCAATGCGGAAGGACATCAGATCCTCGGCGGCTTCGACGACGATCCCCGCCTCGCGCATCACCTCCAGGGTTGTATGTACCAGCGGTCGAGACAGCAGAGCGTCGGTGACTTCGATGTGGATGTCCTGGCCAACCAGCGGCGCCAGCAACAGCAACGAACTGAGAAACTGGGAGGACCGACTGCCACTGACACGGACGCTACCGCCGTGCAGGCTGCCGCCACGGATCGTCGCCGGCAGGCGGCCGTCGGGTGATACCACGGTGGCGCCCAACTGCTGCAGGCCGGCAAACAGTTCATCATGTGGTCGCTGGCCGAGAGACTCAGGAAAGGGTGTCTCAAAGCGTATGTCCGGGAGCAATGCGCCGACGCCCATCAGCATACGCGCTACGGCACCGGCATTGCCCACATTGAGCACCCCTGGATGGGCGGGATTGGCACCAAAGCCTCGCACGTGCAGCCGACGCCCGCCCTTGTCATCTGTCTCTTCCCGAATCTCAGCGCCCAGATCGACAAGACAGCGTTGCAGTACGTCGGCATCCTGCGACTGTGCCGGATGATGCACGATGCTGTCACCATCAGCCAGAGCGGCGACAAGCAGATATCGTGTCGTGTAGTTTTTCGAGGATGGCGGGTTCAACCTGCCGTGGAGAGCCTCGGTGTATTGGACCCGTGCCTTCATCTAGAAGTTACCTGTGCGTGACTCATACTTTGTTGGCTTGCCGTGACTGGTCCCGCCGATCTGCACCCAGTGGGCCATCCAGTCGATGACATCGTCGATCGATGTCTCCGGTGCACCAAGATGCTCCACAAGTGCCGTTGTGTCGCCGAGCAGAGCCGTCTCGGCTTCTTGCCCGACGAACACGGGCTCACGTCCCAAAATGGCTCCGACACGCTCCGCGACGGCGCGCACGGCAAGCACGTGTTCACCCGTCATGTTGAACGTACTCACAGGATTCGTGCAAAGTGGGAAGGAGCGGGCCAGGTAGGCGTTGGCATCTCCCTGCCAGATCTGATTTACGTGCCCCATCGAGAGGTCGATGGCCACACCGGTATGTACGCGCCAGGCGATGTCGTGGATGATGCCATAGCGCAGTTCGGTGGCATAAAAAAGGCGCATCGTGCACAGCCGCGCGCCGGTCGCCTGCGCGGCATACTCCGCCAGCCGCTCGCCGCCCAGGCGTGACTGGGCGTACTCGCCCACCGGTTCCGTGGCATTGCCCTCGGATGCACCTGTCCCAGACACCGGAGTGAAGGCATAGACATTGCCTGAACTCACATACGAGATCTGCGCGTCGCGATATCGTTTCACGGCATGAAACGGCAACAGGCTGTTCATGGCCCAGGTCATGGATGGATTGCCGGTGGCGCCAAACTTGAAGCCCGCCATGAGAAACACATGCGGCGCATCCGGCAACCCCTCAAGGGCGCCAGCGGCGAGCAGGTCTGCCTGGAGGGTCGTCACACCGATCTTGTCGAGATGGTCCCGGCCCTGCCGATCCGAGAACCGCGCCACGCCAATCACCCGCCGACCCGCATCGGCCGCTCCGGCACGTACAAGCAACTCTGCCAGAGTAGGCCCCATCTTGCCACCGACACCCAGGATGATGACATCCCCCTCGTAGCGGGAGACGGCGTCACACACCGCGGCGGACGGACTTGTCATACGTTCGATGAGTTGCTCGTCGGTTTCAGGCAGGACGCTAGCCATACTTCTTCCTTCGAAACATCTTCCTTTGAGGGGCATCCCTTTGTGGCACATCTCTTTGTGGCACCCTTGCGTTGTCACTCTGTCAAGGGCCCTCTATGTTAACCGTCACCGAGCCCGGGGTCGAGCCTTGACGGCGCATCGACTGGTTCTTCCTTCCCTCGAGTTGTGGAGCACAACGCCCGCCCATGATGATCCATGACTGACCCCCTGGGGAAGGCATCCTCGCACAAGTCCCTCGATCTGTTTGAAGCAGGGCGGCGCAATGCCGGCGACCAGCCACTGGCGGCGCGCCTGCGGCCGCGGGTGCTGGACGAGTTTGTTGGCCAGGATCACATCCTCGGTCGGGGTCGCCTGCTGCGGCGAGCCATCCAGGCGGACCAATTGTCGTCGCTGATCTTTTACGGCCCCCCCGGTACCGGCAAGACGACTCTGGCCCTCGTCATCGCCAATACGACCAAATCTCATTTCATCACCATCAACGCTGTGCTTGCCGGCATTGCCGACATCCGCACAGCCGTCAAGGAAGCCAAGGAGCGCCACGACCTCTACGGTCATCGAACGATTCTATTCATCGATGAAGTGCATCGCTTCAACAAGGCCCAGCAGGATGCCCTGCTGCCCTGGGTGGAAAACGGCACGGTGATCCTCATTGGGGCAACCACGGAGAACCCTTACTTCTCCGTCAATCGCCCGCTGGTGTCACGAAGTCGGATCTTCCAGTTGCAGGACCTGGAAGCGAAGGACCTGCGTCGTATCGTGCAGCAGGCGCTGACCGATAGCCGTGGCTACGGAGGCCGATCCGTTCAACTCGACGAGGACGCCCTGGAGCACCTCGTCGAGGTCTGCAATGGTGATGCCCGGGCTCTGCTCAATGCGATCGAACTGGCCGTCGAGACAACACCCGTTGAAGGGGGTGTCATCCATGTGACACTTGGAGTGGCGGAGGAGTCCATTCAACGGCGGGCCGTCCTCTACGACAAGGCAGGCGACTATCACTTCGACACAATCTCCGCCTTCATCAAGTCGCTGCGGGGCTCCGATCCGGACGCGACGGTCTACTGGCTGGCCCGCATGGTCTACGCCGGCGAGGACCCGCAATTCCTTCTGCGACGCATGATCATCTTCGCCAGCGAGGACGTGGGCCTTGCCGATCCCAATGCCCTGGCCGTGGTCACCGCTGCCGCCGGCGCCTTCGACCGGGTCGGCTTGCCGGAAGGTCGGTTCCACCTGGCGCAGGCAGCGTTGTATCTGGCAACGGCACCCAAGAGCAACTCCACCTTCGCCTTCTTTGATGCCATCGCCGCCGTCGAAGCCGAAGGCAAGGGTGAGGTCCCCAACCACCTCAAGGACGCCAGCCGTGATGGCGAGGGCCTGGGCCATGGTGCCAACTATCTCTACCCCCACGCCTACCGCGATCACTGGGTGGCGCAGCAATACCTGCCCGACAGCCTGCATGGCCGAGTGTTCTACGAACCCTCCGACCAGGGCCACGAGCGTGACATCGGTGATCGGGTGCGCCAGCGACGTGAGTTGCAGTTGGCTGCCGTCGTCGAGGGCGAACGCCATCACGAAGAGGCACTGACACGCTCACCCGACGACCGCAAGCGTGACCAGTGGCTGGTGCGTGCTGCCGGCGAGTTGTCCATGCAATTGGGGCACGTACGCAACCGCATCTTCACCCCACTGCAACTGGCGCGCCATCACGTTGTCCTTGATGTGGATGCCGCCTCCGGCTTGCTGACGTGGGAGGCGATTCGACGGGTGCCCGAGGGATCGGTGTGGGCGTTGTGTACGGACCACACGGCTGCCGTCAGTGTTCGGGAACTGGCCTCCAGACACCTCGACGAACTGGACCGACCCGTCATCATGGAGGGCCCCGTCGCCCGCGTCGGCACCCTCGTCGGCTTGCAGCAGGACGGCGAAGTGCGCTTTGACGCCATCGTCGGCCGCAACGTCTTCGCCGATATCGAGGACCGCACCAGTGCCATCGTCGCCATCGCCGGACTGCTCGCTGAGGGCGGTATGATCAGTTTTGCCGAGACGGTACCCCGACTCAGCCAGCGTCTGACGGACCTGGTCAGACTGGACCGTCTCGGTGCGGATCTGGCCGCGCGGGTTCTGCAGGCGGAAGAGGCGATCTATGCCGATCCTGCCAATCCCCGCGTCACCTGGGAGCCAAAGGATCTGGCCGCCCTTTGGTCAGCTGCCGGTCTTGTGGAGGTCGAGGTCGAAACAGAGACCCTGAAGGCGCACCGACGCCTGTCGCACCAGCATCTGGGCAACTGGTTCAATCCCGGCGGCGACAAGCACAGAACCTTCGCCAGCTTCCTGCGACGCTATCTTGATGCAGCAGAGCTGAAGAGGGTGCGGCACTACTATGAGGAAATGTTGCTGAACAAGGATGTGCCGTGGTCGACGACCTACGCCTACGTGCGCGGCCAAGCGGCGCCAGCCGCTTCCTGACAGAAGGCCGCTTTAGTCTGCCTTGCGGCGCACGGCGTCGAGCAACTGCTCTCCCTGGTGTCGCCAATCATCCAGTGGTTCGAGCCAGTCTCCCGGTGCACCACCGTGCTGCTCGAAGAATTCGCGGAAGTGATCGGGCAACAGGGGCAGGACGAATTCGACGACCCCTGACAACAAGGGGGCGGTCTGTGTTGTTTCCAGCCATGCCAGGCCATCCGGCAGATAACGCCCGACGAGCAATAGGATCAGCATCAGCAACAACACACCTAAGATGATGCCGAGCAGGGCCCCAAGGAGGCGATCCACAATGCCGAGAAGCAGCGTATCCACGGCGGTCTTCAGCGCCCGTGCCAGAAAGTTCACACAGAGGGCCACGGCGACAAATACCACCGTGAATCCGGCGACCAGCTTCAGCACAGGGTGACCGATCTCCGGCAACAGTGCCGCCGCCGCGCTGTGCAGATAGAGGCCGCCCAGAAGGCCCATTGCCACAGCGACAACGGCAGAGACCTGCAGAATGAGGCCACGCAAGTAGCCACGCACAGCGAGAGCAGCGATGATGAGCGCTGCGAACCAGTCAAACCAGATCATAGTAGTGGCAAGTATACCATCTATTGCCTGCCCCGGCGCGCTGAGCGTAGATTAGCCGCCTGACGCTTGAGGCCGCATTTCGTGGTCAAACTGCTCACCGGGTCAGACATGAGGTAGCTCCTTGGATCTAGTTGAACTGAAGTCCGCCGCCAGGTATCTGGGTCACACCGTTGTCTGGCTTGCCGTCTGCGCCCTGGCCATGGGCTGCTCCACGACAGAGGAGCAGGTGCGTGCGGAGATCGAGGTACTCGCCGCCAACGATGTCGGTAGCGAGCGCTGGAACGAGGCCGTAGCAGGGCTCAGCACCATCGGCCGGCCCGGGGC
>CALFPI010000576.1 GCA_937919035.1 uncultured Gemmatimonadaceae bacterium | reverse complement strand
CGCGCACCGAGCGTGATGTGCTCGACATCGGCCGGATTCAACCCCATCAACAGCGCCCCGATCGCATCAGCGGCGACAATGTCGGCGCTGGCCATGATCGTGTTCATCCGCTTCTGGACGCCGCCGTACTTGCCCGTCTTGGCCCGCTCCATCGACATGATGACGTCCACCAGGGCAAAGTCAGGCTCGGCCATGGCGACGACGTCGGTGATCGTCTCGTCAATGATCTCGCCGCTGTGCGGAATGCCCTTGTTGCTGCTGCCCCGCGGGTAACCGGCCATCTTTGGCCAGCCGTAGACCAACCCCGGGAACACACCGATGAAGTTCTTCATTGCCGAAGTCATGCTGACCTCGTGAATCTTCAGCACCGGTGCGGAAATCAGGAAGTCGTTCTCGAGGATCGCCAGGGGCAGCTTCCAGTCGTCCTGGGCGTAACCACCATCGGGCACCGACACCTCGCCATACTCGGAAAAGTTCAAGTCGATGATGTCGAGGTCGATATCAGCCAGGTCGGGATCGGAAAGCATCTGCCGGTACCCGGCGACCTCGAAGCCATCCACCCGCTCAATGCCCTGCGGCAAATTCGCACCGTCCGTCTGGGGAGGCGTCCACTCGGCCGGTCCCTCGACGATACTGATCCGTGCGTTCGGCACGGTCTCGTGGACGAGTTTGATCAGCGCCTTGACCATACGTGCGTCGGTGATCACCCCTGACCCACTCTCGATGATCTCGACGATGTTGACCTTGATCACCACCCACTCGGCATCCTGCGGGATCTGCCAACCGAAGCCGCCGGTCTGGTCCACGGCGAGACGCACCATGTCCTCCACCTGGGCTTCGGTCAGTTCTGCATCCGCTGGCGCCGGGTCGGTCAGCTGCTCGTAATCTGAGCGGACGACCCCGACAACGGACATCCCCGGTGGCGTCGCCGCTGAGACGCCATCAATCAGGGTGTAGTGCAGTGCCGAATCACGCCCCGGCCCACGTTGAGTGCCGATGCCCATGACGACGAGAAGAATCATGCCCGTCCAGCGCAACCCGTTCCATTGTGTGAATCTCCTGAACATGGCCATACCCCTATGAACAGCCGCGAGTCACGTCGCTGCCACCCTTGTCGTGTTGTACTGTCCTCCCTGAAAGATGAGCAGAATTTCTGCCTGCCGGTCAAACCGCACACGTGCATGGCGAAGGAGAAAGTGCTTGCTCCGTGGCACCGGGAAGAGGTATGGTCGCGACAGGTCGCCGCACGTACACCGGTGAGGGATTCATGAGCAAGATTGTCCTGCTGTTTGCCATGGCCATGTGTCTGGCCTGCGGTTCCTCCGAAGATGACCTGCTACATGATCTCGCCGCGGGCGGCGATGCACGAGACACGGCGAAACAGGAGCTTCTGCTGCGCCCGACCCGGGTTCTGGAACCACTGCTGCTCGGCATCGAAGACCCCGCGCTGGCCGCAGGCCATGCCGACATGGCAGATGTTCTGGTCAGCCTGATGCTGCGCCTCGATGACGAGCGCCTCGAGGCTGCCCTCAAACGACATCTCATCTCCCATCCAGATCCTGCTGTGCGCTCCAGGATCGCTTTCCGTGCTGGATGCTAGAGCGCTGCAGTTGGCCAATGACGCGCATCGGGGACTGCAGGGCGAGGCCCTGCTTCGTGTTGAGATCCTGGTCGACGGGAAGCTCGCTGCTGCCAATCAACTGGTGACCGAGGCCCGACTGGAAGAGGCAGAGACACTCTATCAAGAAGCAGCCAAACAGGCGCCGGCGAGCTGGAAGGCGCGCTATAAGTATGCGCGCTTTTGGCTCGACAACGGCCAGGAGCAACTCGGGCTGCAACGCCTGCGAGCGTTGGGTGCGGTCCTGAATGTTGTAGAGATGACAGTGGCCCCGACCATCGATGGACACCTCGACGAAGCCGTCTGGGCACAGGCCGCCCAGACGGACCTGCCATTCCTCAGCTACCGTGGTTATGTGCTGCCAGCCGACATGACAACCCGGGTCTGTCTCGGCTATGGCGCCGAGGGGATCTACCTTGGCATCTACAGCCATGATGACAGGATGGACAGCCTGCGAGCGGCGAAGACCAACCGGGACGATCAGGTCTGGGCTGAGGAAAGTGCGGAACTGTTCTTCGACGCCAATCTCGATCGCCGCAGTTACGTGCAGATTGTCGCCAACGCCATCGGCACGATCTTTGATGCTGCCGGCGAAAATGGTCTCGCCTCGGCGGATGTCAGCTGGACGCCGAACATCGAGGTTGCCGCACATCAGGGAACCGACTTCTGGTCTCTGGAGATGCTTGTGCACTACGAACGAAAGTGGCTGCCAAAACCGAGCCCCGGAGACCTGTGGGGTGCCAACTTCGCCCGCAACTTCCGCGACCGGGCGCACAGCAGCCAATGGGTCTATACCTACGGCCAGTACCATCAGCCCGATGGTTTTGGTGTGCTGGTCTTCAAGTAGCGGGGCAGGCCATGCTTTTCCACATGATCAGAAAGGAAGTCCTCCTCAACGTCCTGAGTGCGCGTTTTATGGTGACCTACGGCCTGCTGGTCTGCCTGATCATCCTGTCCGTGGCGCTCATGACGGGAGAATATGCAGATCGCTATCAGGACCACTCGGCCGAGATCCTCAAGGAGCGCGAGGCCCTCGATGCGCTGGAGAAGATTGAAGACCCGAGCCAGCAATTTCGGGAATTGCAGCGGTCACCGTTCTACAACGCCCGGGAGCCACGCAACATGGGCATCCTTGCCCGTGGCGTGGAGGGCAGCCTGCCCACCCGAGTCGCCTCGCAGGCTTTTGGTTTCTTCGGTGGCAGCGAGTCCCGGCTGAACAAGGATATCCTGTCCGAGATCTTCCAGGCTCCCGACTTTGCCTACAC
>CALFPI010000575.1 GCA_937919035.1 uncultured Gemmatimonadaceae bacterium | reverse complement strand
TCTTCCAGGCTCCCGACTACGCCTACATCATAAACGTCGTTGTCAGCCTGCTGGCGATGTTGTTTGTCTTTGACGCCATCTGTGGCGAGAAGGAGCGGGGCACGCTCAAGTTGTTGCTCGCCAACTCGGTGCCGCGCGACATCGTCTACTCGGTAAATGGGTTGGCGGGTACCTGTCGATCATCGTGCCCTTCAGCATCGCCGTGCTTGGCAGTTTCGTCTACGTCTACATCACCGGCACGCTGGAACTGTCGGGAGATGGCCTGGGTCGATTCGTACTGATCTACCTCGTCTCTCTGCTGTACGTGTCCACTTTTTTCAGTCTCGGGTTGATGATCTCTGCCCTGGCACAGCGCAATGCGACAGCGCTGCTCATGGCCCTCATGGTCTGGATCTGCTGGATCCTCATCATCCCCAATGTCGCCCCCGTTGCCGCGGGCTTGCTCGCCCCGGCCCCCAGTCGACAGACGATTGACGCCGAAACGCGAATGATCGACGAGGAGTATCGCCTGCTGATGCAATCCGGCAGTCGCAGCAGAAACTTGGATCAGTCCGAGAGACAGGAGCTGCAAACCGAGCAGGAAGCCCGCAAGGACAAGCTCGAGAAGTTCTATCGGGACAAGACCCGGACCCAGATCGAACTGGGGAAGAATCTGGCCCGTCTCTCCCCTTCAGCATGTTCTCTGTTTGCCATGACGCGACTTGCCGGAACCGGACCGATTCTCTTCGACCAGTTCCACCAGGCCATGGTCAGATTTCAGGATCAGCACCAGCAGTACATGCAGGGATTCTACGCATCCGACAAGATCGAATGGGGCCCGACGGGCATGACCATGAAGGACCCAGACTGGTTCATCGCCGCAGACCTGCCGCACTTCCGCATGTATGAAGAGTCGCTCTCCGCCAGCCTCGACGCGGCGCTGCCGGATCTGCTGCTGGTGCTCATGTACAACGTCATCTTCTTCCTGCTCGCCTACGTCTTCTTCATGCGCTACGACGTCACCTGATGAATTCAGCCTGAGAGCGAATCATGTTGTTGCATATCATCCGCAAGGAACTGCTGGATCAATTGTTGTCGTTGCGCTTTGCCATTGCTTGTGTGGTCTGCACGGCGACCCTGCTGGTCAGTGGCGTCGTGCATGGCCGCAACTACGCCGAAGCAACGGATACCTACCAGGTAAACAGCGTGCTGCACCGCAACGATGTCACCAGGCGAACGCAGGTCTTCGACTTGTGGCAGGGCGTCACGGTGGATCGTCCACTCAATGTCATGAATGTCCTTGTCCGCGGCATGAATGGCACTTTGACGGAGAGCATCAAGGTGCAGATGGGCAACCGTCTGGACTTTCCGGAGAACTACGAGAAGAACCCCCTGCTGCCCCTGTTTCCGACGGTCGATTTCGTTTTCGTCGTCGGCATCGTCCTCAGCCTGCTGGCGGTAACCTTCAGTTACGACTCCATTTCGGGCGAGAAGGAGAGTGGCGTGCTGCGCGTCATGCTGTCGTACAGCGTGCCTCGCGATCTGGTCCTTGCTGGCAAATGGATCGGTGGCTACCTGGCTCTCGTCATCCCCTTCTTCCTTGCCTTTCTCGTCACCCTCGTCGTACTGCTCCTGTTCCCCGAAGTGGTGATTGGCCCGCAGGATATGCTGGCAACAGCCGGACTGCTGCTGGCTTGTCTCCTCTACCTGGCCACCATCTATTCCCTGGGCCTGGTGGTCTCCACCCGCACGGATCTTGCCTCGACGTCGATCTCAGTCCTGCTGCTGATCTGGGTTGTGCTGATCCTTGTGGTGCCGAACATGGCGCCCTATGTCGCGGCTCGTGTGGTGACTGTGCCCTCCCGGGAAAGTATTGACCGGGCGAAAATGGAGATCACCCGTGAACGCTCGCGTCACTATCAGACCAAGGTGGAGGAGGAAGTGGCGCGTAGCGGCCGAACGCTGATGGCTGTCTATCAGGACACCCTCTTCCAGGCCTCGATGAAAACATGGGTGGAAGAGTCCGAGGCACTGGCACAGCGACTGGAAGAGGACTACACAGCCAGGGTCCAGGCCCGGGCAGACTGGTCGCAGACGGTGGCGCGCCTGTCGCCCCTGAGTTCGTTCAACCTGGCCGCGATCAACCTCGCCGCAGCGGGTGTCGAACAGGAACGAGAAGCGCACCGCCTTTGATGAGTACATGAAGAACCAGCGCGAAAACAGTACGGACGGTCGCATCATGTTCTCACCTGGAAACATGGAGCAGTTCAACAACCTCGACCTCAGCGACTATCCCCGCTTCGATTTTTCCTACATGCCCGTTCTGGAACGACTCGACGATGTCTACATCGACCTGCTGCTACTCGGTGTCTGGACGATGATGCTGTTTCTGTTGGCCTATCTGTCGTTCCTGCGCTGCGAGGTCTGACGGAGACTTGAGCTCGCGTTGCCCCACAAGCAGGAGGCGCCGAATGACTACGCAGCCCTGGACAATCGCTTTCTGTTACCTGCCCCGGGCGGCTACGGCTTGTGGAGAGAGATTCGGAGAGCGGCAGGTCAGAGGCGAGAATGATGTGGGGTCAAGGCAAATGCAACCGTGCCGGCGTCGGTGGGCAATCTCGATCTCTGCGTCCTACACAAGCGCGGATGTACTGCGATGCTTCCTCGCCACTTACATGACCGTCAGGACCTCCCGCAGTTTGCCTACGGCAGCCTGCTCCGCCTCGTAGGCTTTCGACACGAGCCGCGCTGCCTCCTGCTGATCGAACTGCCCCTGCTCACTCAGATCGCCCAGATCCTTGAGCCGATCGACAACCTCGTCGTACCACTCTGCCGCTTCGCGCAGAGGTTGGTGCACCTGTGCCGGTAGTTCAGGCTCAATCTCCGTCAGATACGCGGCCGCCGCCGCGCGGAGGGGCACGAGAAATCTGACGTGACGGGAGATGTCTTGAGCGCTGGACCTCTCCGCCTCCAGCGCCTTGATCCACATCTCCCAGGCAGCCATACCGTGCGCGGCGGCTGCAGCATGGGGATACGTTTTCTCATGCCCGCCGCCGGTCGGCACGCCTGGATATTTGCCTTCGGAGCCCTCGATCGCGCGCTCAATGGCCCGTCGATGTGCAGCCACAGCGTCGAACGGTTCTGCCGTCGGACGGAAGACCATGATGTAGAACCAGTTGATCGGGTCACCGTGTCCGAAGGCGTCCCAACCGATGGTGAATTCACCAGCACCGGCATGGTGGGCCGAGTAGGTCTTCGTCTCGTTGTCGTAGCCGACGATCAGGCTCCAGAGCCCCGCATGCAGTGGCTTTTCAGCACTCTTGTCGATCATCCACCAGCCAATGGCAGGGTAGCCGTCGTCAATGCCCCGGCGCACCATATCCCATGCCTTGGCCTTGGCCCTGGTGTGCTCCTCCGGAGAGACGGCGTAGCCATTCCCGGAAAGCGACACGTTGATGACCTCGCAGTTCAGATAGTCCAACATCTCGTAGAAGTACGACCACTCGAATGAATCAGCCTGCTCGAGTCCTTCCCCGTCCTCTTTCATACTGATCGAGAAAGCCGACCCGGTATAGCCGCGGACAAGAGCCGCCGACCAGTCCATGCCGACCGCCCGCAGGGCCGGCGCCAGACAGCCAACGAGTCTGCCGGGAAAGGCTTGTTCCGACTGCATCTCCAATCGCATCG
>CALFPI010000574.1 GCA_937919035.1 uncultured Gemmatimonadaceae bacterium | reverse complement strand
CTTCGATCGCCTCGCGGATGTCGGCGGCGACGTCGGCGTTGACCGCTCGGGCGGCGAGCACGTCGGCACAACCCATCAGTTCACTGACCTCTTCGTGCATGTATGCGCCGCCTGCCTCGATCAGCAGGTCGCCGGCCTTACCGGTCAGTGGATTGGATGCCAGTCCTGACGTTGCGTCCGAGCCACCGCATTCGGAACCCACCACCAGCTCTGCGGGTGCCATCTCAACGCGCTCCGTCATCGACGCCTGTTGGATCAGGTGCACGAGGGCTCGCGAACCCTTCTCGATCGTCATGATGTCACCACCCGTATCCTGGATCTTCACCACCTCCACAGGGCGGCCCGTCGCCGCGATTGCAGCGGCAACCTTGCTGGCATTCGTGCCCTCGCAGCCCAGGCCGATCACCAGGGCGCCCGCAGAACTTGAGTGCTTGCCGAGGGCGATGATCTTGTTCACGGGACCGTCCATGTAGGCACACCCGCCCGGGTAGCCGAACAACTGCGTGTGCTCCGGATACAGGGCTTTGAGCTTCTGGGCGACGAAACGGGAACAGTCCACCGTGTAGATGATGGAGACCTTGTTGCGGATGCCCTTCTGGCCGTCCGGCCGCGCGTATCCCAGCATTTTCATCTCTCTTCTCTCCTCACGCGTGCACGCCGTATTTCTGATGGCGGTGGCCGAAGCGCTCGCTGCGGCAGTTGTGGACATGTACCCATGAGCCGGCCTTCACATCCTGCAGAGCTTGCCCGATGGGCAGACCATATTTGCGCACATCTTCGCCGGCAGCGATGTCACGCAGCGCGTATTTGTGTCCGAAGGGTACCTCATCCAGCAACGTCACATCGACCTGCCGCTCGCCGATACTGACGCTGACATATTCGCCCTGGATCAGTTGTGTCAGGGCGGTCGCCACGTCATCCTGTTCGTTGAGCAGAATCGCTCGTTGTGCCATCCTTCCTCTCCTCCCACTGTCAGAATCTCACAGCATTGGGCTCGTGTGTGATCTCCAGTGTTTCTTGCTCAAAGTCAATCGCGAGCCCCTGGCAGCCGTCGGTCGTTGACATTGTTTACCGACCCCCCTAGTCTTGAAACCAGGCGACCGGAGAACGCCTCAGTCTGCGGAAAGGGTTGAACCCATCTCTTCCAGAGCGCCGCTCTGCCGTTGTGCTACATCTCCTTCTTTCGGCCTGCAATCGCAGACAACAGGCACTCACTGAAAGAGGGTATGTATGTCTGCCACACTTCCCGTACGACCCCATATCGAACATCTGAAAAAGCAGGCAAAAGACCTGCTCAGGGATCAGCGCGCCGGCGACCGTCGCCTGTGCCCAACGCTCAAGGCATGCCTGCCCCGGTTGGCGCAACGAACCGATGACGAGGTGCTGGCAACGGACATCACCCTGCATGATGCACAGCACGTCGTGGCGCAGCAGTACGGCTTCTCCAGCTGGACGGCTCTGAGGGAGAGCCTCGAGATCGCGAAGTCGGCATCCGCACCTCAGAAGCAGGCTGTACCCAGGTTCGATCAGTTGGACGCCCGCATGCGCAGCCACCTGGAAGGGTTGGGTTTCAGCACCGTTGGCGGGTACAGGGTCTGGTGTCATCGCCAGGGACTTGGTGGCCACCTGGACAAGAGCGACGCGCAACGGGTCGCCGAGCGCGAGCGAGCCCGCCAGCTTGGGGGAAAGCTCGAGCCGCAGGTCAGCCACAGCTACCGGCGTGGGCAGGCTGAGTTCATCGAGCAGGCCAGCAGGGGAGCGGTGGATCCCGAACAGGCTGACAACTGGCTCGTGCTGCTCTTCGCCGTCACCACCGACGCAGGTGAACGCCAGGCGTTGCGCCAGCTGCTGCTGCATGTGGAGAAATTCACGCGGATTCCGTGGGATGCCGCCGCCGGTCTGGTGCCGCAGTACCACAAGTGGCGCCAGCCCGTGGACCGCTTCTTTCCAACCCACTCGACACGGAGCGGCGAACTGATCGAGCTGACCCGTCATCTGTTGGGCCATGACGACGTACCGGCTCTGCGCAATCGAGCACTGGACGAAGCGTTGGAAGCGGCGGCGAATGCCAGGGTTGAAGCTGCTGCACAGAAGTACCATGTGCTCTCTGCATCCCAGGTGGAGTCTTTTCACCAGCAGGGCTACGTCAGCCTGCCGGCGGCGTTCGCGCGCCAGGCGGCCCTCGAGATGCAGGATTTCATGTGGTCCGAACTGGAACGTCTGCATGGATTTGATCGGCAGGATGCGGCAACCTGGAAGATCCCGGGCCGGCAGCGGATCCTTCCCGGGGACCTCAGGCTCAACGACAGCCGCGACCATGAGATCTATCGGCCTGTCGCTTCACCCAGGCTGCTGGGTGCCATCGCCCAGCTGTCCGGCGAACGAGCCGCACGCCTCAAGCAGAGTTGGGGTGGATTCGGCGTGACTTTCCCCGAGGCGACGGATGAGCCATGGAGGCTGCGCAACCGCGATTGGCATCTCGACTTCACGCCGAAGCCGGGTGGTCTCACGCAGGTCCCATCGGCACCACGTGTCTTCACCTTCTTCTCCTCGGTTGCGCCCCACGGCGGCGGAACTCTCGTCGTAGAGGGCTCGCATCGGCTGGCCCTGAGTTTTTTTCGGGGCCTCGGACCGCTCGATAGAGAGCGCAGGAAGAGTGCTCTGGAAGATCGTTTCGCCCGGAGTCACCCCTGGCTGGCTGAACTGTCCGGCAAAACCGCGGATCAGGGGCAGCGCACCCGGCGTTTCATGGAGGAAGGGGCGGTGATTGACGGCGTCCCTGTTCGGGTCGTCGAAATGACAGGCGAACCGGGAGATGCCGTGTTGTGGCATCCTGCGCTGTACCACGGACGCTCGTTCAATTGCTCGCCGGTGCCCCGATTCATGCGAACCTGATCTGTCGTCGGGTCATGCAGCTGGCACAAGGGACCTGGGTGTCCGAGTTTCATCAGGTCCGCATCCACCCACACAGGAACAAGCCTGATGCTCGTGCCACTGGCCGGCTTCGTCGCCGGATCGATCCACGTCCTGTCGGGCCCGGATCATCTCGGCGCCATCGCGCCACTGGCTGCGGCAGAGGGAAATCGTCGTGGCGGTCCGGTTTTTCCTGGGGGCTGGGTCACACAGGTGGGGTCTGGCTCGTCGGGCTGCTGGCCGTCCTGCTGCGTGACTCCTTGCCGCTCGAGGGGTTGTCCGCCTGGAGCGCGCGCGTCGTCGGCGTGATGCTCATTGGCATCGGGATTCTCCACGGTCTGGCAGGATCGTCGCACTTCTTCGGTGTCCTGCCGGCTCTTGGCCTTCCCGATCGCACGTCCGCTCTTTCCTATCTGCTGGCCTTCGGCGCCGGCTCTATCCCGGCAATGTCGCTTTTCGCCGGGTTCATCGGTGGTCTGACGCTGCGTTTCGCTGGCGCAGCGCCCGTGCTCCACCGGGGCATCCTCGGTCTGTGCTCCTTTGCCGCTATCTGTGTGGGCGGCTGGTGGCTGTCACAATAGACTCAGTGCCTTCGTTGCAGCAGGGCGATCCACAATGGGGACTGCGGCGGCCACTGTGCAGCCGGCGACCAGTCGTACACAGGTTCATCCCCCTGCGAATCCACCAGTCCCACCAGCTAGTAGTGCTCCTTCTTGTAACCACGGAACCAGTCAAACAGCAGGTTGGGAGATT
>CALFPI010000573.1 GCA_937919035.1 uncultured Gemmatimonadaceae bacterium | reverse complement strand
AGTCATCGGTCTCCCCAAATGGTGTCAGAATGGTGTCAGCGTGAATGTCAGCGCAGTTGTGCCTGGAAGGACGAGGCCAGGCGTTGCAGGGCCCGTTGTACGACGCCGTCCGCGTCACGGTCTTCAAGTGTACGATCGGGTGCACGGAGACAGATCGAAAAGGCGAGACTGCGCTTGCCGGCCTCGACCTGATCGCCACTATAGACGTCAAACAGGCGAACATCGTCCACCAGTTCGGGTGCGGCCGCACGAATTTCATCGGCCACCAGTCCAGCCGGTACCTGCTCATCGAGCACGACCGCCAGATCCCGTTCGATCGGCGGGAATTTGGCCAGCGCCCGGTAGGCTGTTGCTCTCGACGCCCACGCCGAGAAAAGCTCGTCGCAGGACAACTCAAAGATAAAGGTGTCGTGAGTCAGATCAAAGCTGGCTGCAAGCTCGGGATCTGCCTGTCCAAGCAGGCCCAGATCGATGTCGCCAATGGTGATCCCGGCGGCATGTCCATGACGCAGCAGCGGGCTCTCCACAGGGGCATACACGACGCCTGCTACGCCACTGAGCAGCCCTTCGACAACCCCCTTCAGGTCGAGGAAGTCTCCGGCGCGTTGTTCGCTGCGCCACGGAGAGGGGGAGTTATGCCCCGCCAGCACCCCGGCAACCCGCCAGCGCTCGTGGTGGCGTCCACCGGCGGGCTTGTCGCCAGCAAGGAAAACGCGTCCGACCTCGAAGAGGGCTACGCCAGGCGCCCGTTGTCGCAGGTTTCGTCGAGCCACATCAAGCAGTCCAGGCAGCAGACTCGTGCGCATGCAGGACACGCCATCGGACGGGGCGTTTGCCAGCCGGCAGCCGACGGGGCCGGTCCGTTCGGCCCAGGCGTCGGCGACGATGCTCGACGTAATGGCCTCATCGAGACCAAGTCCCGTCATGGCCTGACGCAAGCGACGTTGCTCGTCATAGAAACCACTGGCAGCCCCGGGCATGGGGCCACACAGCCGCTCCCTGGTGGGTACCCGCAGATAGCCGTAGATCCGTCCGACCTCTTCGATGAGGTCAATCTCTCGCTCAAGATCAGGGCGGAAGGAGGGCACCGTCACCGAGAGCGTACCATCCGGGCCGTCAGCGACAAGACAGCCGAGTCGCTGCAGGATGCTGCCGCAGATGGTGGCATCCAGTGGCAGGGCCAACAGTCGGGCGGCGCGCAGGGGGCGCAGGGGTACAGTCTGGCGTTCCTTTGCCACCGGGTGCACATCGATAACCCCAGGTGCCACCTGTCCACCCGCGACCTCCGCTAACAGCGCGGCGGCACGGCGACTGGCCGTTTCCGGCATGTCCCAATCGGTGCCGCGCTCGAAACGGGTCGAAGCGTCGGTATGCATGCCCAAACGACGAGCACCGGCGCGAATCTGGCGTGCATCGAAGTACGCAGACTCAAGCAGGATGTCGGTCGTCTGCTCTGTGACCAGTGAGTTGGCGGCGCCCATGATACCAGCAATCGCAACGGGAGACCGGCCATCGGCAATCAGCAGAATGCCATCATCTGCCAGTTCGTGTTGCCCGCCATCGAGGGTCTGCACGGTCTCACCGGGCCTGCTGCGGCGTACGACGATGCGGCTCTCCTGCAGTTGTTCCAGGTCGAAGGCATGCAGTGGCTGGCCCAATTCGAGCATGACGAAATTGGTCACATCCACGACGTTGTTGATCGGGCGCTGGCCGACGGCGCGCAGACGATCCTGCAGCCATGCAGGGGACGGTCCGACATGGACGCCGCGAATCACGCGCGCAACGTAGCGACCACAGCCCTGTGGATCTTCGATCGTAACGCTGGCGGCGCTTTCGGCGGGAGCCCCCGAGGTGTTCAGCTGGATGGCCGGCAGGCGCAACTCGACTTGGGCCAGCGCCGCCACTTCGCGGGCGATGCCGACAACGCTGAGGCAATCGGGTCGGTTCGGCGTGACCTCGAAATCGATGACGGTGTCATCCAGTCCTGCTGCAACCGGGAAACTGGTGCCGGCGCTCCAGTCGTCGGGCAGCACCATGATGCCGGAACTGTCGTCGCCGAGGCCGAGCTCGACTGTGGAGCAGATCATGCCTTCCGAGGCGACGCCGCGAAGTTTCGCTTTGCCAATCTGTGTGCCGTCCGGCAGCTGACTGCCAGGCAACACGACGGCGACCGTCTGCCCTGCCGCAACATTGGGTGCCCCGCAAACGATCGTACGTGGTTCAGCCTCGCCAACATCGACTCGGCACACCGACAGGCGATCGGCGTTGGGGTGCTGTTCCCGCTCGATGACCTTGCCGACGACAATGCCTGACAGGGCAGCACCCAGGTCCTCGACGCTCTCCTCCTCGAGACCGGCCATCGTCAGCCGCTCGACGAATTCGGCGAGGGTCCAGTCCACATCGACGTACTCACGCAACCACTTCAGGGAGATCTTCACGTCACATCATCCTTCGTCAATCGCCGTGAAACTGTCGGGTGAAGCGCATGTCACTTTCGAGGAACAGGCGGATATCGTCGATGCCGTGACGGATCATGGCGATGCGATCGACACCGATACCAAAGGCGAAGCCGGAGAACTTTTCGTCATCGTAGCCGACATTGCGAAAGACATTGGGGTCGACCATGCCGGCACCGCCAATCTCAATCCAGCCGGTGCCCTTGCAGACACGGCAGCGATGGCCGCCTACCTCTCCACGCTGCTGGCAAATCGTGCAGGAGAAGTCGTACTCCACACTCGGTTCGGTGAAAGGGAAGAAGTGGGGCCGGATACGGATCTGCGTGTCCGGCCCAAGCACGTGGCGCGCCAGGGCCGTGAGGGTGCCCTTCAGATCGGCCAGAGAGACATCCGTATCGACGTAGAGGCCCTCGATCTGGTGGAAAATCATGTGGTGCGTGGCATCGACCGTTTCATTGCGATAGACGCGGCCCATGGAGATGACCCGCACTGGCGGGGGTTGCGTCTCCATTACCCGGATCTGCACCGTCGACGTCTGCGTCCGCAGCAGTTGACCGTCTGTCAGGTAAAAGGTGTCGTGCAGGTCCCTTGAGGGGTGATCGGAAGGCGTATTGAGAGCGTCAAAATTGTGATACTCGTCCTCGACTTCCGGGCCATCGGCGACGGCAAACCCCATGTGGCGCAAGGCATCTACCAGTTCATCGGCTGTGGCCGACAACGGGTGTGGCTGACCACGACGCGGGGGACGTCCGGGTAGTGTCACATCGAGCGTGTCGCCGGATTCGAGCTCGAGTTCCAGCTGCGCCTGACACTGAGCAAGGGCTGCTTCTATGTCTTTCTGGGCTTTGCCGGCCGCCTGGCCGACACTGCGACGTTCATCCGGGGGCAAGTCACCAATTCCCCCAAGGATTTGCCGCATCTGGCTGCGTCGCCCGGCATAGCGAACGCGCAGTTCTTCAAGAGTCTGCAGGTCGCTGACGGCCTTGATCGCCGCGAGGGCCTCTTGGCAGATTTGATCAATATCGGGCACCATGGTCATATCCCTGGCGACGGGTATGATGACCCGGCCTGATTGGGGAGAGGACCCGGCGCCGCGGCAGCGTGCGGGGGGAGAAAACGGAATGGAAGGGAACCGGCGGGACCCTTCCAGGCCCCGCCCGCTGGCCGGCTGGCGCCGGAAAGCCTACAGGTGAGCCTTGGCCTGCTCCACGACTGCCGTAAACGCGCCCGGATCGCGGACAGCAAGATCGGCGAGCATCTTGCGGTTCACGAGGACTTCAGCTTTGCCAAGGCCGTGAATCAACTGGCTGTACGAGACACCGTTGAGTCGGGCGGCAGCATTGATACGGCCGATCCAAAGTCGCCGGAAGTCGCGCTTGCGGCGACGGCGATCTCGGTAGGCATAGACCTGCGCGCGGTTGACGGCTTCGCGGGCGGTCCGGAACAAACGACTGCGGGCGCCAAAATATCCGCGGGCCTGCTTGAGGACCTTCTTGCGGCGACGGCGGGAAGCAACACTGACTGTTGTGCGTGCCATAGTCGATCTCCTACTTCAGGCCCAGCGAACGATGGACGTTCTGGAAGTTGGCGCTGGATACGGCCTCGTTCTTGCGAAGAGCACGCTTGCGCTTAGATGACCGCTTGCCCAGAAGATGGTCGCCGTAGGCGTGGCGCCGTTTCAGGGTCTTGCTGCCCCGTATTTTGATACGCTTGGCCGTGGCCTTGTGGGTCTTGATCTTGGGCATTTTGTCGAACGTCCGATTCGGTTTGGTTCGGTTGCTGAGGAACAGGACAAAATACGGGATGCCCCGAATTCTGTCAACGAATCCGGGGCATCCCAATGCTTTCTACCGGGCACTACTCAGATGGGTCCAGCTAACTACTTGAGCAGCATCACTTTCCGCACCTGCCGCCGGTCCCCGGCGCGCAGCTCGACCAGATAGACCCCAGCCGCTGCCTGGCGCCCATCGTCATCCCGTCCGTGCCACACGACTCTATGATGGCCGCCTGCGAGTGTGGTGGCCGTTAATGTGCGCACAGGACGACCCAGAAGGTCGAAGATGCGAACTTGGGCCCGGGTTTCTGGCCCCGCTGGGATGAAGAAGGGAATGACGGTCTCCGGATTGAACGGGTTCGGGTGCGCCGGATACAGGACGGCAACGCTCGGCAGGGCTGACACTGAGACGGCGGCAGGCAGATCCAGGGCTCGAATTACACCTGCAGCGTCGCGACCGACTGCTGCCCGGAGACGGACATCGGTCGCCGTTGGGGCTAGGCGGCGAAAACGCAGGACAGCGATGTCGCCCTCAAAAGCTCTGCCCGTCGTCGGCGCTGCAACCATTTCGAGTCGCTCGGCTTGCACGGATCGGGTCCAGACGAGACTGCCGCCGGCTTCTGCATCGGCACCAACCGCCTCCTCAAAGGCCAGATCCTGCGAATCCCACTCGAGCCACAAAACCACGCCACGAAGAGCCTCGTTCGGCTGCCAGCGTAGTGCTACGTCAAGGCGATCGGCATCTTGCGGGCGACTGTCAGCCACCAGTTCAAGACCGGACATGCTGGTTGACAGTTGCACGGGCCATGGGCGGGCGGCGGGTGCGTTGAAGAAGTCGGCGAACAGGAAGAAGTCGGTGAAGTCGACGACGCCATCGCTGTTGTAGTCGGAACGCGGATTTGAAGTGCCGAAATCATCAGCGAAGATGAAGAAGTCGTCGAAATCGATGCTACCATTGCCGTTGCCATCGCCCGGGAGGGGATTCACGATCTCGACGGTTACGCCCACCGATGCAGAGAGCACGTCAGCCACCGTCTGGCCGCTGCTGAGCAACTCCAGGCGAGACAGGCCGATGGCACTGCTCGTGCCGGCTTCTGCGTCACTGGCGACGGCGAATGTCCAACGCCCGAATGTGCCGTCGCCGGAAGTGGCCGCCGTTCCGGCGACGTCCACGCGTACGATGCCGGATGAAGGTTGTGTGACGACGGGTGTCAGTCCGCTGCCGAGGAAATTGACGGCGCCGGCATCGGCGGTGAAAGCCTGAAAGGTCAGCACCTGCGGATCGAAGGCCAGTTCGACACCGTACGATACCAATTGCAGCACCTGGCTTACTTCGAGATCGACAAATGTCGTGTCGCCAATCGGCGCGGTGCCAACACGGAGGCCCTGGTCGCCGCTGGCGGGATTGACATCGAGAGCGGCCAACGTCGGCACGACGCCGGCCCCCTTGAGGGGGATGGTGACGGTTGGCTGATCCGGATCATTGGTGCCAAACTGAACACTGCTGACACGGGCGCCGCGTGCTGTTGGGGCGAACGACAAGGTGAGGGTTGTGGAATCCCGCAGAGAAATGGCGTCGGTGCCGAAGCTGGCAGAGTACGCAAGATCGCCAACCTGCAGATTGGTGATTGTCAGCGTCGTGCGTCCGGGATTGCGGACCCGCAGGACCCTGAAGACCGTACTGTCGAGAGCCACGCTGCCGAAATTGACCGTGTCCGTCGTGACCGAAACCTTGGCGATGGCACGGGCATCGATAATCCAGGTTGTGCTCGTAGTACTCGTGCCATCCGTCAGATTGGCAACAACGGTGTCTGCCGAGGTCGTGTCCGCCACGTGCAGAAAGCTGCTCTGCGTCGAACGGACAAGGCCATCAACAAGCCACTGAAGCGTGAGCAGGTCACCCTCTTCGTCTGAACTTTCCAGGTTAAACTGCACGCCCTGCCCAGGATCGATCAGCACCAGCGTATCAGCAGGTGTGCGCGACAGGATCACGGGTGCATCGTTCACCTCCAGTACGTGGAGTTGATAGGACTGGGTCGCGGTCAGGCCCGCGGGGTCGGCCACCTGCAGAGCCACGGTGTGGCTGCCTGTGTCCGCCAGCGCCGGCGTCCACGATATGACCCCGGTCGTGTCGATGGACATTCCTGCTGGCGCAGTGGTCAGCGTATAGCTGATGGTGGCGCCTTCTTCGTCACTGGCGATGACGGCGTAGGCGTAGGCGGCATCTTCGTTGGCCGTCGTGTCCGGTGTGCTGCTGATGATGGGCGGATCATCCACCTCGATCACGGTGATCGTGAAGCTCGTGCCGTCGTTGGCGCCACCGGCGTCGGTTGCCTGTACCGTCACCGGATGACTGCCGACAGCCGACTGAGGCGGCGTCCAGGACAGGCGGTTCTGGTCGTCGAGGATCATGCCACCGGGGCCAGAGGTCAGAACAAAGGTGAAAGTCGAGTCCGTCGGGTCCTCATCGGTGGCTGACAGGGCGCGCAGAAACAACACGTCCTCCGTCGCGGTTGTATCGATCAGAGCCGTCAGGACAGGAGCGTCATTGGTGTTGCTCACCGCCAGTGTGAAAGTCTGCGAGTTGCTGGCGCCACCTGAATCGGTGAGGCGGACGACAACGCTGGCGCTGCCAACCTGCGCCTGCGCCGGTGTCCAGCGAACGACGCCAAGGCTGTCGACGGTCAAGCCCGCGGGGCCGCTGTCGATCTGCCACGAGAGGCTGTTGCCGTCATCATCGATACCGGCCATGGCATAGACGAAGGCTACATCCTCGGTGGCGGCTGTTGGCGCTACGGTGGTGATCCGTGGCCGGGCATTGGCACCCCGCACGCGCAGCGGGAAATAGTGCCGGGCGCTGCCGCCGCTGTAGAAGGTTGTCACGCCAACCAGGTATTTGCCGGTATCGGCCAGCGCCGGAATCCAGGTGGGAGGGATCGTTTTGCCGCTGCCAAATACGGCACCCATCGTCGGCGGTCCCTGAATGAGGTCGATGATGAGGATGTTGCCAGCGGGTTCGAGCACCGGATTGTAGGTCCACGGCTGTCCCTCGACAGCGATGCTGTCAGGCAGGCTCGTCGCCGAACGCTCTGTGAAGATTCCTGGGTTCGGTGGCCCATTGTTGACCGGTCCCCCAAAACGGCCCATGTCGTTGCGCACCTGTCCACCCGAGAGCACGGCATCGTTGAACAGCACCACCGGATTGCCGGCGTCAATGGCGACGGACAGCAAGGTGTCCAGGACGCTGATGGAGTCACCGGGTGGAATGATATTGCGAATCTTCCTTGTCAGCAGTTCGAAGCGGTTGATCTCCGTGTCAAGGAAAAGCGGGTTGCCGTAGATGTTACCGGCAGCACTGGCCGCCTTGGAGAACACAGGAATGACCGTGTTGAGACTATCGACTGCCCTGGAGGTGTCCGGCGTGGTGCTGACGGTAATGACATCGCCAGGTGTGGTCGTATCCGGGAAATCCTCGGCCGTGAAGACACGGATGATATAGCTGAGAAACTCCACCTTGACGGGGGGCGTCTGGCGGATGAGTTCGATGCGGACGGCGTGCTGGCCGAGTTGTCCCGCCGTTGGTGTCCAGCGCAGAATACCGGAGGTCTCGATGGTCGATTTCGACATACCCACGGGAATGTCACCGGAGTTGATCACGGTGAACTTGTAGTCCGACTTTGCTGTCTCAAGACCGATGTCGAACTCATACAGGCTGCCGATCTGGGCCACTGTATCAGGGACATTGGTGACGAAACTGGGTACGGCAACGCCCTGTTCGGCAAGACTGAGTGTATCGCGCACGGTACGGGCGACCTTCACCGAATCGCGGTCTCCGGAGAGATACAGAATGTCCGTGTTCCAGAACAGGTTGTAGCGGACCAGAGGTTCGATGCCCGCCGCCGAATCGATGATGGCCGCCACACCACTCCCCGAGTTGCCAACCAGGATGTTGCTGGATATATCGGTGCGGTTGCCCGTCGTCAGAATCGTTGGCTTGTTGTTGCGGTAGAAGGTGTTGTTGCGGATCACATCGCGTTTGGCCGTGTCGGCGAAGGTGTTGCGCGCTTCGATGATCGCGCCGTCGGTGCCACTGGCGCCATTGAAGCGGATGATGTTGTTGACCAATTGCAGCCGACCGCCGGCGACATAAATGGCATCGCCGCCTTCCGTCGCTTCGTTGTTGAGGATGCGGCTGTCGACGACACGCAGCGAGCAACTCTCGCAGGACACGGCGCCACCGCGGTCGGCAGCGCCGTTGACGAGTGAGAAATTGCGCAACACGAAGTCAGAGGTGGGCGCCGTAACCTGGATGATTCGAGACCGCCCCTCTGCGTCAAGAACGACGCCTCCCTGAGAGCTCAGGAAAATGTTGGTCTGGCTGATGACGAAGGGAAATGTTTCGCCACTGCTGGGGGAGTAGGTCCCCGGGGCAATGTCGATCACGTGCGGCCGGCCCTGTGTGATGATGTGGGCCATCTGCAGTGCGTGGGTCATCGTGCGCCAGGGCGTTGTGGCATCCTGCACGACGACGTGACTGCGCCGATTGTCCCCCGTGCTATGGTTGACATAGAAACGCAGGGCATTCGCCGGAACAGAGAGTCCAGCGACGAGCAGAAGGGCGAAACTGAAGGTTCTACGGACCATTATGGCATCGATAGATTCGGGTGATAGGCGGGGCAGCCGGGAATTGAGCGACGGACACGGGGGCCAGAGGAGCCTCCGAGCCTCAAAGGGCGGATGTCGCTCGAAACTCCAGCAACTCACGCACCGCCGGTGGCATGAACACACCGTCCAGGGGTAACTGAGACAGGGACCGGGTCATCAGGTCGACGCGTTCGGCGACCGATAGGTTCCGGTCGACAAGGATGCAGGAACGACCGCGGAGCCTGAATAGTCCGCCCCGGCCTCCCTCAAGATCCTCGTGGCGGATGTCGACCGAAAGCTCCTCGGCGACCGCCTCCAGACTCTGCAATAGTTGCACGTTTTCCATCTGCACCCGGGCACCGTGTGCCGGAACATCAATAGACGCGGCAAAGATAAAGACGTCTACAGTTGGTGAACAGCTAAATTGTTGATAATATACTCGCCTACCACAATTACGCGGAGTGACGGGAGACACCAAAATCGAGCCCTGGATCCTGCTGACGAACGACGACAGTGTCGATTCGCCGGCACTGCCACCGTTGCTTGCTGGACTGCGGAACCTTGCACCTGTGCGCGTTCTCGTGCCAGCCCGGGAATACAGTTGGTCGGCCAAGATCATGAGCCCCAATGCCCGCCTGCTTCCCCTTTCGGTCGGGGGACTTGGAGATAGTGTCCACACGATGGAGGGCTCGCCCGCGGACTGCGCCAACGTCGGTATCTACCACCTGTCTCCGGAGCCCCCCGGACTGGTCGTCTCCGGGGTCAACATCGGCGAGAACGCCGGCCTTGCCCTGTTGTTGAGTTCCGGCACAGTAGGCGCCGCCGTCGAGGCCAGCCTGGCGGGCATTCCGGCAGCCGCTTTTTCTGTCAAGTTGACGACGGAGGTGTTCAACAACTGGCGGGATACGCGGGATCCGGTCCCGTTGGCCCCGATCTACGCGCGGGCTGCGGAGATCACCTGTGAGATTGTCAAGGAACTCCTCTCTGGAGGGTTGCCTGAGGGCGCCCGCCTGATCTCGGTCAATATCCCACAGGATGCTGATCTGTCCACGCCCCGCGTGCTGACGCAGGTCAGCGAAACCAGCTACGGCTCGTTTTTTCGTCGCCACGAGGACGGCTCCCTGCTGCACAATTATTCAGGCTATAAGCGGACAAAGGCAAATACCGTCGGTGACGTAGATGTGCTGGACAGCGGTTCCGTGTCGATCACACCGATTCGCCTGTGCATGGATCTGACACCGACAGAGGTGGACCGAACCCGCTTTCAGCGCCCGTGATCAGCGGTTCTGCGATGTGGTACCGCCTCGTCATGGGCCCGCTTCTGACTGTATGGCTGCTGCTGGCGGGTGGAAGTTGGGCGGAGGAGCTGCCGAAGGCTGCCACTGCGCCAGCTGATTCGACCCAAGCTGTGAAGAGCAGCCCGAATCGGCGCCTGGGCCAGACACTGTTGACGGGTGCCACGTCCATCGCCGACCCACTGGCAGCAACGGAAGGAACCGTAGATGCCGTCCGGTGGATGGCCAAGCGCCGTCAGGTTTCCTTCCATGGCACGCCCTATGGTATCACAGGACTGCCGGTGGTCTACTTCAGCCCCAGTTCAGGCTGGAACTATGGCACGCGTGTGCAGATCTCTGACTACAACCGGCGGCCCTATCGCTACAAACTGACGCTGCACTCCGTGAGTTCCATCGAAGGCAAGCGCAATACCTACGTGCGCTTGAAGGTGCCACATCTGTCCGGTACCGGCTTTGGGTTCGAACTGATCGCCAGCAACAGGAGGGACATCAGGGCGCGTTACTATGGTCTGTCAAACAGCAGTCAGTTCGACAAGAATCTGGTCGACGCCAACCACGCTGACTTCATCGACGAAGACTACTACCACTACGAACTCAAAGAACCGCGCTTGTTTGTCAGTCTGCTTCGACATCTCTACGGCCCGGTAACGGTTTCGTTTGATCTGGGGCTGGAGCGGACGGATGTCGATCAGGCCGGTGACAGGGCCTACTACCTGGATGCGGGCACCCCCGACGGCGTTGTCGATGGCGTCACCGGCTTTGTCGGTGCCACAATGGTCTGGGATACGCGCGACGATCCGACGATCCCACGGCGAGGCGTGTTCCACGAGTGGAGCTACGAGACCTCGCGAAACTCATTGCTCAGTCTGTTTTTTGAGGAGATCGATTTTCAGCGATATACCTTCACGGATGCGCGTTACTGGCCGCGCAGCCTGCGTCTCAATCTCACCCACCGAACCATCGTCGAGGCCCTGCGGGGGGCGGTACCGCTCTATGCGTATGGCGAGATCGGTGGCAGCCGGCGGTTCAAGGGTATCGGTGGCTCGGACACCTTGCGTGGCTTTGATCGGCAGCGGTTCACGGACAATGTTCGAGTGATGACCAACACAGAGGCCCGCTATCTGCTCGGCTCAACGGTGGCCTTCAAGCAGGACCTGGAACTCCACGGTGTGCTGTTTGTCGATACGGGTCAGGTACAGCCAGGATTCAGTGAAGTACGGCTGCAGGACTTCCATGGGACAGTAGGTTGGGGGCTGCGGACCTACTGGAACGCCGATTTTGTCCTGCGCGCGGACTTGGGAATTTCTCCGGAACAGGTGTACACCACGGTCAAGCTGCACAATCTGTTCTAGGTGTCTCGATGGCGTTGTCCTGCTGCAGTGATACAGTCTTCAGTAGTGATGCAGGGCCGACAATCGCGGGCGCAGACGCACGGAGACCCACGCTGCGAGCAGGCCGACGAGCAGATCTTTTGGTAGTGGCGCCAGCCCGATCTGCAGCGTGTGCGTGAGGCCGGGGTCGGCGCCGGCGACGAACCGCAGGTTCAGGTACAGGACGAGCACGCCAATGGCATAGATCGTCAGCATCCCCGACCACGCTGCAAGCAGGGAGCGAGACAGCCCCGCCGCAGGTCCTGCAACAATGCCGCAAACGCCGGCGCCAGCGATGAATCCCAGCAGATAGCCAAAGGAAGGTTCGAGCACGTAGTGCAGACCGCCGCCGCGGGCAAAGACGGGAAAGCCGATGAGGCCGGCAGCGATGTAGACCACCTGGCTGGCGCTGCCACGCCAGGGGCCCAACAGCAGGCCCGAAAGGCAGACGAAGGCCGCCTGCAGCGTAACGGGCACGTACGGGAAGGGAATGCGCAGATGTGCGCCGACGGCAGTAAGAGCCGCCAACAGCGCCACCGGCAACAACGCGCGTGGTGTCACACGGCGTCTAGCCGGCGTGGCGGGCGCTGTCGCGATCGGTCACGCCGAGCATCGACATCAGTCGTGCCAACGTAGCCGGCAATTCAGGACGTGGGACAACAAGGTCGATGAAACCATGTTCGAGGACGGTCTCGGCGATCTGGAAGCCCGGTGGCAACTCGTCGATTCCCATGAACTGCTTGATCACGGCCTGTCCGGCAAAGCCGATGCGAGCTCCGGGCTCGGCGATGGTGATGTCGCCAAGCATGGCGAAACTTGCAGTGACACCGCCGTACGTCGGGTCTGTAAGGACCGTGATGTAGAGGCCACCGGCGTTGGCGAAGCGCTTGAGGCGGGCGCTGATTTTGGCCATCTGCATCAGGGAGAAGGTGCTCTCCTGCATACGGGCCCCCCCGGACTGGCAGACCAGGATGAGGGTGCGGCGATCGGCCAAAGCGCGGTCGATCAACCGGGCGATTTTTTCCCCTGTGGCGCCACCCATGCTGCCGAGGATGAAGGACGTGTCCATAATGGCGAGGGCTGCCAGGTTGCCACCGACGGTGCAGGTACCCGTGTGCACCGCCTCCTTCATACCACTGCTTTTGCGGGCCTCGCGGATCCGTTCACTGTAGCGACGATGATCGCGGAATTTCAGCGGGTCGGCGGTGGCGACATTGGCGTTCAACTCTTTGAAGCTGCCCGCATCGGCGAGCAACTCCACATAGCGCTGATGGCCGATGGCGAAGTGATTGCCACAGTGAGGGCAGACAAAGGCGCTGCGCTCCAGCGCATGCTGATAGGTCGTGTCACCACACTTCTTACATTTGCTCCAGATGCCCTCGGGGATCTCGCGCTTGATCCGCGTGAGGATCCCAGACTTCATTCTGTCGATCCAGTTCACGGCAATTCACTTTCTTTGCGGGGGCGAAACATCATACCCGTCCACGTCATACCCAACCACGTCGCTTGAGACCGGCGAAAGCAACACCCGCCGTCACCAGCAAACCAACGGAAGCAACCACTGTGGGTGTCCAGTTGCGTGGCTCTGGCGTGGTCGGCGGCGGCGCCGGCAACTGTGCGCAGATCGCGTCAAGTGCGGCATCTGCTGCGGCGCCTGCACGCACGTTGGCGTCCGCTTGGGGATGTGGCGCCAGGGCGGCGGCAACCAGAGCGTCTATGCGCCGCACGCTGAGCAACTCCTGGCGTGCACGCTCATCAAAAACAACACGCTCGGCGACACGATCTGTCGTTTCATCTGCCAGCTCGCCATCGGCGAAGGCGGACAATTCCTGCTGTTGTCGACGCCGGCGGGGCCACCACATGTCAAACATTCTCAGATCTCCAGGGCCGTCAATTTTTTGCCGATTTCTGCAAGCGCGCCGCCAGTTTGCGCCGCGCTGCATGGATACGCGAGCTCACCGTACCCACCGGAACGTCGAGGATCCGGGCGATCTCTTCATAGCCGAGTTCCTCAAAACTGTTCAATATCAGAACTTCGCGCAGTGTCGGCGGCAACCCATCAACCAGCTCACGAACCAACTGCCTCGCCTCGCGCGACAGCAGTCTGGCTTCTGGGGATTCGGCAACCGGTCCGGCAACGCGCACATCAGCATCCTCCGCCGACTGGTGCAGACCAAGGCGACGCCAGGCGCTGCGGGCCCGATCACGTCTCCGGTTCAGGCTCAGACGCCAGACGATACGCAGGATCCATGTCTTGAGGGAGGCATCGCCGCGGAAGCCATCGAGGGCCCCGTGAATCTTGACGAACGCGTCCTGAACCACCTCTTCGGCATCCTGTGGGTCACCGAGCGACCGATACGCCAGGGAAAACGCCAGAGGGTGGTATTCCACGACCAGGTCACGGAATGTCTCATGCCCCCCGGACAGGATGCCGTCGACGCGCGCGCTGTCAGCGCGATGGATCTCAAGTTGTGAACGGGAAATGGCCATCCTCAGAGCAGACACCATCCGTTGTTGGCTTGTTCACGAAAAAAACCGGACGAATGCGGCCCGCGATGGGCCCGACCGCCGGGGCAGAGGCAAGAATGCGAGTCACCGCCTCGACCTGTCAAATGATTGTCGCCCTGTGTCTTGTTGTCGTTGTCTCCACGGCGATGGCAGACAGTCTGGAACAGAGGTTGGCCGACCATCTTCACCAGTTGTCCACCGTCGACAGCCGTGTGACCGGATATCCCGGCGCGCAGGTGGCAGCCGAGTTCATCGAATTGCGGCTGCGACAGGCAGGCCTGGACACCGTGTACCACCGGCCCTTCCACGTACCGATCCCGCTGGATCACGGGGCAGAGATCAGCGTTGCCGGGAACAGCTACGAGCTGCACAGTCTGTGGCCAAATCTGGCTCGGACATCGACGATGGCCGGGGCTACAGCCCCTCTCGTCTACGCCGGACGCGCCCGACCGGGAGAGATCGATGCCGCCGCCGTCCACGGGGCCATCGTCCTGCTCGAGTATGACCGGTCCGATGATTGGGTACAGGTCTTTGATGCCGGCGCCAAGGCCGTCATCTTCCTGGCCGCCGAAGAGACCGCCCCGATGGATGGTGCGCACCGAAGTGAAAGTGCCACCCATTTCCTGTCGACCAGCGCGGATCTGCCGAGGTTCTACGCCGAAGCCCGTGTGGCGCGCAAACTGCGCGATCTTGTCCCCGCAACAACGGCCAGACTTGTGGCCCGTATGGACTGGCGTGATACCGAGGCCGTTACGTTGGTGGCCGTGATTCCGGGCAGCGATGCCGGAATCCAGCAGGAGGCCATTGTACTTGCCAGTTACTACGACGCGGTTTCGCCGGTGCCGGCCCGGGCGCCCGGCGCGGATCAGGCATCCGGAGTCGCCGTCTGGCTTGAACTGGCCCGGCGCCTGCAACAGGAGCCCCCGGCACGCACCGTAGTTCTGGTCACGGCGCCGGGGCACTTTCAGGCCCTGGCCGGTATGCGCGACTTTGTTGATCTGCTGCGTCAGCGGCTCGCTGACGGCTACGAGCCATCGACGCCACTGCAGAAGCGCCTGTCCGCGCTGCAGATTGGTTCCGTGCTGTGTCTGGACCTGAGTTCTCATGGCACGACGGTGGCTCTGCAACAGGCCGGCGCTCCCTATCGGGTGCGCACGGTTCGGCCAGCGCTGTTTGATCGCGTCGAGGCTCTCGCCGAAGCCTACGAGTCGGATCGACTCGCAGGTATGGGTATTCTCGGCGGCAGCCTCCGGCCGCTGGCCATGCGTCGCGAACTGGGACAGATTCCTGAACCCATCCCGGTGGATGGTTCGGTAGCGAGTCTCGCCGGGTTTCTCGGATTGACGCTGGTGACGGCAGGCGACAGCCGGCCGCTGTTCGATTCTCCTGCAGACCGAGTCGCCAGCGTGGATCTGCCCGGTCTGACCCGTCAGGCCCGGTTTCTTCTGGACTTCATTCCATCCCTGATGGGTGACGCCGATGCCGAATGGCAGCCGGCGCGGGCGAAGGATTCGTACGGGTCGTTGAAGGGCCGCTTTGTCACCTGGGGCGTCGGCGCTTTCGAACCCGATGCAGCCGTGCCTGGGGCGCTCGTTCGTGTGCGTTCCCTGCAGCATGTGCTGGCAGGTGTGCGTGTCGACCCGCTGGCGCTGACGGCGGCAGACGGCAGCTTCGTCGTGCGCGGCGTGGAGGCCCGGACGTTGTACTTGAAGCCGGTGGACCTCGAGGCATATGGCGTGGAGCTGGCAACCGGGCGCATTCATACCGTCGTTGATCGTGGCCCCTCCGGCGCGCAGAATTATCCGGCGCGTGTGCGCATGGATCACAACCAGGAGGAGCGCACGCTCGTCGGATTTGCGGCGCAGTCCCTCATCCTGCCGGATCTGTTCGATCCGCGCAGCCTGCTGACGCTGGATCATGTGCGCCTGCTGGATGGGGCAGGTGACGCGGATCTGGAACGCTACGGATTCGGCTTGCCGGCGACGGCGGCCATGATCTCGCAGGATGGCTATTACGATGGGGCTGGTCCGCGTAAGGATCGTGTCGGTGTCCTTTTTGTGCCGCCCGGGCGCGCTGTCAAGGTGGTGATGACAAGCGGCCAACTCGGCATGGGCCAGCGTCTGCTGCTTCTCGGTGGGGATGACGACAACCCGTTCGGGGGCGGGATTTCGCCGAATCCCGAGTCGAACCTCGCCGGCGGACTGGCGGCGCAGGTGGCTGCAGATCTGACCCGCCTGAATGCACATCGTCTGGCAGATCTCGAAAGCCACGGCATTACCAGTCGTTCCTTGCGTCAGTTGCACGAAACCAGCAGCGCATTGGCACTCGAGAGGGGCGAGGCCTCCCAACGACAGGCGTGGAGCCTGGCGGCTCGGGCTCACAGCGCCATTGCCAGCCTCGGCGCCGATGCGGTCACGGGCGTCCTCTTCGTGTTGCTGGCACTGTTGCCGTTTTCCGTGTTCGTCGAGCGACTTGTGTTTGAGGCGCGTACGATTCACCGGCAGGTAGCGTGGTCGGTCTTCGTCTTTCTCGTGGCTTTCGTTGTGCTTCGCTTCTCCCATCCAGCCTTCGACCTGACACTGTATCCACTGGTGGTGCTCATTGGTTTCCTGATCCTGGCCCTCAGTGTCACCGTTACTGCCATCGGCCTCGGGCGGCTGAACACACAGTTGCGCCAGAGTGTTTCTCCCGTTGTCGCGCGACACCGCACCGAGTCCCGGCGTTCGGCCATGGCGGGTCGGGCCTTCCTTCTTGGTGTGGCGCACATGCGTCGTCGTCCCCTGCGCACGGCACTCACCTGCACGACCCTGGTGTTGTTGAGCTTCTCCCTCGTGTCATTTACGGCGATCCGGACGACGGCGCGGCTGCATATGACCGACCTGTCCCGGTCCAGTGTCGGCGGTGTCGATGCAGTCCTGCTGCGCAACCCGGGGTGGACCGGCCTTGTAGGCGCTGTGACAGACCATCTGGGGATCAGCCTTGGCGGTGTGGAGGCGGCGCCGCGCATGTGGTACGAGCGGCCGGGTCAGGTGCGTTACGCCGGTGTTTCCACGCGAGTTGCTGCCGTCCT